>WRMT01000013.1 GCA_009777005.1 Methanobrevibacter sp.
AGCAAGAGGAATTTTTAAAGTTTGAAGGTCACACTGGATGGGTGAGCAGTGTGTGTTTTTCTAGTGATGATAGGTATGTTGTATCTGGATCATTTGATATGTCTGTTCGTGTTTGGGATTTGGAAAAGCAAGAGGAATTTTTAAAGTTTGAAGGTCACACTGATGCGGTGCGTAGTGTGTGTTTTTCTAGTGATGATAGGTATGTTGTATCTGGATCATATGATGGGTCTGTTCGTGTTTGGGATTTGGAAAAGCAAGAGGAATTTTTAAAGTTTGAAGGTCACACTGATGGTGTGCGTAGTGTGTGTTTTTCTAGTGATGATAGGTATGTTGTATCTGGATCAGGTGATATGTCTGTTCGTGTTTGGGATTTGGAAAAGCAAGAGGAATTTTTAAAGTTTGAAGGTCACACTGATGGTGTGCGTAGTGTGTGTTTTTCTAGTGATGATAGGTATGTTGTTTCTGGATCATGGGATATGTCTGTTCGTGTTTGGGATTTGGAAAAGCAAGAGGAAATATTGAAATTTGAAGGTCATACTGGTTGGGTATTTAGTGTGTGTTTTTCTAGTGATGATAGGTATGTTGTTTCTGGATCAGGTGATATGTCTGTTCGTGTTTGGGATTTGGAAAAGCAAGAGGAATTTTTAAAGTTTGAAGGTCATACTGGTTGGGTGAGTAGTGTGTGTTTTTCTAGTGATGATAGGTATGTTGTATCAGGATCAAAGGATAAGTCTATTTGTGTTTGGAATCTGGAAACACAAAATTCTATTCATGACAGATTTAAACCCCTTTTGCCACAAGCTCATGATCAAGGTTTGGAAACAATGGAGGAATTAACACAAAATGGATACACAAATGATGAAAATGGTTCGACTCAATTTAATAATAAAAAAGAAGTTTCATCAAATTATATAAAAGATCAAATCGAAATCAAAAAGACTCATGATGTTTATATTAGCTATACTAGTGAAGATAAGCAAATTGCGGATGCAATATGCCATGTTATTGAGCAAAATAAAATAAAATGTTGGACAACACCACGAAATGCAATTGTAGGGGAACCATTTGTTGAACAAATTCGTAATGCTATTCAAGATGCTGATGTATTCGTATTAG
Source organism: Methanobrevibacter sp. (assembly GCA_009777005.1). Classification (GTDB taxonomy): domain Archaea; phylum Methanobacteriota; class Methanobacteria; order Methanobacteriales; family Methanobacteriaceae; genus Methanorudis. The sequence continues at coordinate 1,117 of WRMT01000013.1, forward strand.
TCTTTTCAATAGCTGCACAAGCATCCCAATTTATAAAAAATGAAATTCATATAGCTTTTGCAAATGATAAACCTATTCTTTTATTTAATTTAGATGGAATGTTACCACAAGATGAAATGGGGCTTTATTTAAATTCACTCCGATGGATAGATGCATATCCAGAACCAGAAAAAGAATTTGGAAATCTTGTGGAAAACATTTCAAATATTTTAGAATCAAATAATAATGGAAAACCAAATTTTGATGTTTTCATTAGCTATTCATCAGAAAATCAAAAAACTGCAGATGCAATTTGTAATGTATTGGAATCCAATAAAGTTAAGTGTTGGATTGCACATAGAGATATTATATCCAGTCAAACTTGGCATGAAGAAATTGATAAAGCAATAAAAAACTCAAAAATAACTATTTTAGTTTTATCTAAAGATTCTTCAGATTCTAATCAAGTTAAAAGGGAAATCATGATTACTGCAGAGGAAGGAAATCCACTTTTGCCTTATAAAATCGATGATTCTAAATTAACTTCTAAAATTAGGTATTTTCTCATTGAATGTCACTGGTTAGAATCCTACCCTGATCCAGAAGAGAACTTTAAAATTTTAGTCGAGCATACATTAAGTTTATTAAAAAATGAATAAAAAATTGGAAATATTTAAAGTAGAATAATATGATGAAGTACTATTAATGGATTTTATTCTCTATTACATTATTTTTATAAAATTTCATTTACAATTATAAATACAGAGAGTGTCCCAAGATAAAATTATTTTAAAAAAATTTTTATAAAAAAGACATTATATTGATTAATTCAGAGTTTTTTAAGCCTTTTTCTATACAAAAACTAATCATTGAACATTCTCATACAATTTAAATAATTAAATTATATTAAAATTATTAAATTATCTATTACTTAATCTACTGTTAATTATTATTAGTTTGGTATTCTAATAATTATTAGAACTATATTAAAAAAAACAATTAAAATTTTAATATTTATAAATACTTTGAACTATCTTAATTAATTTAAATTTTTTTATTAAATATTAAAACATCAGTAAAAGAATTGTAAATAAAAATTCAGATGGTCGTGATTAAATGAATGATAGAGTGATTCCATGGCAACCAACAGTTATAGCTGGACCAAAACAATCACTATTGGTTACTCCAGAAACAGCTAAGCTAATGCTTAAAAAAGCAAAAAGACCTTTGTTTGTTGTTGGACCATATGCTAAAAATGAGCCTATTATGTCTCATGTAAAAGATATAGCTAATGATTGGGATCTTCCAATTGTTACAACAGCTGATACTTATAAAACATTTGAAGAAAATGGAATTAGAAGTGATTATTATGGTATTATTGAAATAGTCAATCTATTAAAAGACCCAGATTGGAAAGGCATAAGAGGTGAAGGGCAACATGATTTGGTACTGTTTATTGGCTGTATTTATTATATAGCTTCTCAAGGTCTTTCTACTTTAAAACACTTTGCTCATCATTTAAAAACTTTAACTTTATGTAAATATTTCCATTCAAATGCTGATATGTCTTTTCCAAATATGAAAGATGAAGAATGGTGTAATTATTTAGAAAATATGAAAATAAAATAAATAATAGCAATGAAGTTTATAGTAGAGTAATGGATCATGTGGAAAAGTTTAAAGGATTAAATCTTGAAGAATTAATCAAAAAGTTGAAAAAATGAGAATTACATTTACTAAAGAACAAACAGCCACAGAATTTATAAAAGAAATGGAAAAAAAGCACGAAAACATGGAACATTTAGAAAGAAAGATAGAAAAAAACCATAATGCTTTAGATATCATAGATTTAGACTCATGGAAGTATTTAATAAAAAATCCGAATGAAACAATTAAAAAAACACAAACAAAATTAACTAATAATATAAAAACACTAGACCTAGATTTATTAGATCTTATCAAAATGAACATCCAAAACCCATAAATGAATTAGTTAAATTGATAAATAAAGATTTAAACACCATACAACCAAGAATAGATTATTTAAATGAAACTGGTTTTATTAAATTTAAAGAAAATACTAAAATTCCAGTTCTTAGCTTTGATGAGGTAACAATAGCTATTTAGCTAAAATCGTTTTAAATGATTTTATTTTGCTTTATTTAATTATTAAAACGTATAAAATGCAAAATTTTACAAAATTATAAAGATTTAAGTGTCTATATTCTCAATATTTAATTACAAGGAGGAATTAAATGTTTAGTGATATTCCTGTTGATGTAAGTCCTATGCACGAAGGTGAAAGAATACGTGCTGCTAATATGTATGTTGAGCTAGCAGGTCCTAAATCTATTGGTGCAGAACTTGTTCAAGTTGATGAATCTGTAGAAGATGGCAAATATGAAGTAATTGGACCTGAATTAGCTGAAATGACTAAAGGCGAAATTTATCCTTTCTGTATAAAAATCAATATTAAAGGAGAAAAGTTAGAAAAAGAACTTGAAGGAGTTATAGAAAGAAGAAATCATGATTTATGTAATTATGTTCAAGGATTTATGCATTTAAATCAACGTGATCAGATTTGGTGTCGTGTTAGTACTGAGGCTATTGATGCTGGATTTAAACTTGTTGATTTAGCTAAAGCTATTGGGATTTTGTTTAAAGAGGAATTTCCTATTATTGAGGAAATATCAGTTACAATATTAACTCAAAAAGAGGAAGTTAATGATTTTGTAGCTAATGCTAAAGAGATATATTCTTTAAGAGATGAAAGAGCTAGAGAACTTTCTGATGAAGATGTAGATGTATTTTATGGGTGTACAATGTGTCAATCATTTGCACCAACTCATATGTGTGTTGTAACTCCTGATAGAACCGCATTATGTGGAGCTATTAATTGGTTTGATTGTAGAGCTTCAGCTAAAATGGATCCTGATGGATCAATATTTGAGATTGAAAAAGGTGAAGTTTTAGAAGATGTTAAAGGAGAATATGCAAATGTTAATAATATCATAAGTCAAAAAACTCAAGGAGAAACTGAAAAAGTATACTTACATAGTGTTTTTGAATATCCTCATACTTCTTGTGGTTGTTTTGAAGCAGTAGCTTTCTACATTCCAGAACTTGATGGTATTGGTATTGTAAACCGTGATTTTGGTGGTGAAACACCGTTAGGCATTCCATTCTCATCTATGGCAGGACAATGTTCAGGTGGAAAGCAAGTTGAAGGTTTCACAGGATTGAGTTTGGAATATATGAAGTCTCCAAAATTTTTACAAGCTGATGGAGCTTATGAAAGAATTGTTTGGTTACCAAGTGAGGTTAAACAATCTCTTGAAGGTTTTATTCCCGAGGATATTTTTGATAAAATACCTACTGAGGAAGATGCAACAAATATTAGTGATGTTAAATCATATCTTTTAGAAAAAAACCATCCTATCTTAGAAAGAATTGATAAATTATCTGATGATGTTGAAGATGAACTTCATGAAGAGGAACCTAGTGAAAAAGTTCCTATAGCTGAAGTAACTGAACCTAATCAAGAATTTATTCCCGCAGCTTCTATTCCAGAAATGACCATGCCTATCTCTGGGGGAGTAAAAATAATCTTTAAAAATGCCAAAATTTATGCTGAAAAAGTTATTATTAAGAAAAAATAGCTAAATATTTTTAAAAATTTGAAATTGAATAGCTAAATGTTTTTTAAAATGGGAAATTGAATAGCTAATTATTTTTAAAAATTTGAAATTGAATAGCTTAATATTTTTTAAAATGGGAAATTGAATAGCTAAATATTTTTAAAAATTTGAAATAGATAAATAGTTTAAATTGTGTAGCTATTGAAGTTTAAAACATATTTCATGATTTAACAATTGAAAAGGTCTTGATAAATTGATTATTGCAGTTAGTGGAAAAGGTGGAACTGGAAAGACCCTTGTTTCATCTATTCTTGTAAAATTACTTTCTAAAACTGGAAAAGATCTTCTTGTGATTGATGCTGATCCTGATTCAAACATGCCAGAAACTTTAGGGCTTTACCCTCATAAAACCGTTGGAGATGTTAGAGAAGACCTTAAAAAGGATATAACTGATGGAAATATCCCTGCAGGAATGAATAAATGGGATATTTTAGATTATAAGATTATGGAGTCAATTGTGGAAACTCCTGACTTTGATTTACTCATGATGGGAAGACCAGAAGGAAGTGGATGTTACTGTGCAGTGAATAATATGCTTAGAAAAATCATAGAAAATGTTTCCTCTAATTATGATTTTATAGTAATTGATACTGAAGCAGGTCTAGAACATTTAAGCCGAAGAACAACTCAAAGTGTTGATACAATGCTTGTTGTTTCTGATTCCTCAAAAAGAGGTTTACAAACAGCTTCAAGAGTTGGAACTTTAGCTAAAGACTTAGAGATATCTTTTAAAAATCTTTACTTAATATTAAATAGGGTTAAATCTGAGAATAAAGAAGAATTAATCATAAAAGCTAAAGAAACAGCTATTGAATTAGTGGGTATTATCCCAGACGATAAAGATATTGCCGAATTTGACCTTAAAGGAAGACCACTTATTCAATTACCTGATGATAGTAAACCAGTTATAGCTGTTAAAAAAATATTAGATAAAATATTAGATAATGGGTAAAAAATTAGCTTTCAAAGGAAAAATAAAATAATTTTTACTTTAGATAAAATTTTTTCAGGATTTATAAGTTTTGATTAATAAATTCGGACTTTAATAATAAATAAAATTTTTTATTAATAAATTAAACTTTTATAATATTGTAAATTTAAATCTTCATCTTGAAAGATATCCAATTAAAAATTTAAATCTTTTAATAAATAATATTTAATCTTTAATTATAAATCTAAATTCTTATAATTAATAATATATAAAATAAAGATTAAAATAATCTTAATATAAAAAATAATTATATTTAATATAATAAAATAAAAAAATTAAATAAAATTTAATAAAAATAAAATAAAAATTTAACAAATTATTTACATTTTTATCAGATAATATTTTAAAAAAATAAATTATTATTAAAATAGATATTCATGTCAACTAAAATCCTTTTTAAGTTTATAGAAAAAGGCATTAATTTGTCTCCAGATGCTTATAATAAAATATTAAGTTTAAAAGATCCTTTAGAATTTACTTCCTCTTTTATTATAGAATTTAAAAGTCAAAAATATTCTAAAAATGATTTAATTTCATTAGATGAATCAATTGTAGATGAATTTATTAAAACATTGGATCTTGAAAATTCTGAAAATAATAATGTCATGGATTCTTCTTCATCCCCAACATATCCAAATAAAAATCCTATTTCCACCCAAATAGATTCAAATATTACTAATAAAGCAGAAAAAAACATTGAAAATAGCACTAATTTCAAAGATAAAAAAGATATAAAGAATATTAATCAATCATCAACAGGTATTGAATTTGAAATTAAAGATGAATTAGAAGTTAATTCTAATATAGCTTTAGTCGAAAATGTAAATTCTCAAATAAAACATTCTCCAAATGAAATAAAAAGAAATTCACTAGAATCTAATGTTGAATTCGATTTTAAAGTAATACAAGATACTAGTAAAAAGTCATATACAAGTGGTGAAATTAGTAATTTAGTTAGCTATTTTAATAATAGATATGAAAAATTATCAAACATATTATCTAAAAGACCTGAACTTAAAATTCATCAAAAAATATCCGACATTACCGATGATACACGAGATATAAATATTATTGGCATAATTAAAGAAATTAAGACCACTAAAAACAATCATAAAATAATTGAAATAGAAGATGATACTGGTGAAATTAGTTTTTTAGTTCACAAGGATAATCATGATGTTTTTGAACTTGCAGAAAAGCTAGTGAAAGACGAAATCATTGGACTTTTAGCTGAAAACAAAGGAAGTTTAATAATAGCTTCTAGAATTATTCACCCTGGAGTTCAAAGAGTTCCTGAAAAGAAGATGGATTTTGCTACAGTTTTTACTTCAGATATTCACATTGGAAGTTTAACATTTTTAGAAGATGCTTTTGTTAAATTTATTAAATGGTTAAATGGTGATTATGGTAGTGAAAAGCACCGTGAAATAGCTAATGATGTGAAATACTTACTTATTGCTGGAGACATTGTGGATGGAATTGGTGTATATCCAAATCAAGAAAAAGAATTAGCTATTAAAGATATTACAGTTCAGTATGATGAAGCAGCTCGTTTTCTTGGAGATCTGAGAAGTGATATTAAGATTATTATTGGTCCTGGAAATCACGATGCTTCAAGAGTAGCTGAACCTCAACCAGCTATTCCTGAAAAATATGCTAAGTCACTTTATGAATTAAACAATGTTGAATTTATTAGTAATCCTGGAATTGTGAGTCTTGATGGAATAAATACATTAATGTATCATGGTCGTGGTTTTGATGACATTGCCCTAACAGTTAAAGGAATGTCACATGAGAGAAATGAGCTTATAATGGAAGAGTTATTAAACAAAAGACATCTTGCCCCAATCTATGGAGAAAGAACACCTCTTGCTTCAGAGTTAGAAGATTATCTAGTTATTGACAATGTTCCAAACATACTCCATACAGGCCATGTTCATATTAACAGGTATAAATATTATAATGGCGTTCATATGATAAATTCAGGTACATTTCAAACTCAAACTGAATTTCAAAAGATTTACAATATTGTTCCAACTTGTGGAGAAGTACCAGTTCTTCATAAAGGTAAGTATAAACAATTAAAATTTATTTAAAAATGACCAGAAAATGTTTTTAAATAGAATAAAGGTTTAATAATTCGATCTTAATGGAACTAAACTGTTTTTACAGTTAAAAAATAATTCTTTTCAAAAAATAGTGAATTTGATGATTATAATTTTGTAAATTTATTTTTATTACATATTATTACCTAGCATATGATTTGATTTAAATTTAAAATAAAAATTTTAATATTATAGTAAATTTTTTATATTATTTATAATCTTTTAAAGTAGTATTTTTCCTATTTGAAGTTCAAAAATTATATATTTAATAAATAATTCATTTATAGTTAAATTTTTAAGTTTATAAATATTTTTATATCATATTATATAATTTAAATAATTATTATAGATTTAATTTTTTAATAAAATATAAAAAGATAAATGTAGGTAATTATAGAAAATTAAGTTATAAATTATGTTAAACATTTAATAAAGTATTATATAAAATTATTTAAAAAAATAAATGATTATTCATATTTAAATTAATAATTAGTATAATTTAGTGGTTTTGATAAGATTCTAAGAAATAAACTCTATAAATACTTATCAATAGCTTTAAAATACTTAAAAAAATAGCTTTAAAATTCTTAAAAAAAACATTGAATACTTAAAAAATACTTTAAATACTTAAAAAATAGCTTTATTAGTTAACTTATAATTAAGATAAACGTGATATAATGGATGATACTGTTAAATCAATTGTTGATGTATCTAAATACCTATTTGAAAGAAAATTAGTTTCAGGAAAAGCAGGTAATGTTAGTTCTAGATTTAAAAATAAAGAAATAGATATTATAGCTATTACTCCAACCATGATATCTCTTAAAAATGTTAAAGAAGAAGATATTGTTTTAGTAGATTTCGATGGAAATATTTTAACAAAAGGCAAACCTTCTTCTGAAATAAATCTTCATCTATCTATCTACAAAGAAAAAAAAAATGTAAATGGTATTGTACACACACATTCACCATATGCTACAGGTTTTGCATTTTCTAATAAAAAAATTAAGAGATTAGAAGGTTTTGGTAAAATTAAAAAGCCATATTTAGAAGACCTGGATTATGAAACACCAGGTAGTGAAAAATTAGCTGAAAACGCTGCTAAAGCTTTGAATGAAGATGTTTTAATCTTGAAAAAACATGGCGTCTTAGCTACTGGTAATAATGTTAGGGAAGCCTGTTTATTAGCTGAATTTATTGAAGACATAGCTAAAACACAGTTTATATCCCATACATTAAATTTATCTGATTCTTTTTAAATACCTAAAACTTCAACAACTAAAAATTTTTAGATTAAAAAAGCCAACATTATCAGGAGTTGGCTTAAAATTAATTAAATAATAAAAAAAATAGACTTATATGGATCCATCACCATAATTAATCCAACGGCGATTCTGAATATCATCAACTAATTTAGGATGTTTTTTTTCAAAGTGGACTAGCTCTTCCATGGATAACTTTTTTTCTTGAGGAGTTTTAGCTCTAGCCCATTTCAAGACTAACTTAGCATGTTTTATTTCTTCTTTACTCCTGTTAATAGATTTCATAGAGTCACCTCTTTAAATCATATATTTAATTTATAATATAAAAGGTTTATCTTTTAACAACCTTATACAATAATTTTCCTTTTTTTTCATATTCTTTGATATAATATTCTGGAGGAATAAGTACTTCCATATGATTAGGATAAATGGAATATTTTCTCAAGTACATTACAGGAGTTCCTTTAAGAACAATTAATTCTATAGTTTTACCTGTTCCTCGAGTATAACCAATAGCTATGGCTTCATCAACACTCGTAGATATTAATCCTCCAACTTCTCTTAATTTAACAGGATCTATATCCATTATATTAAATCCCCTAAAAGTAGTGATATCTTCTTCTAATATTATAATGCTCTTTTTTAAATCATTTATTAATATTTTCACTTCTTTTCTAGTTATATCCCCATACATTTCCTTAAATTCTTTTTTAAACATTCTATAATAATCATTGAAAATATTACTATCAATACTATAAGCTTTATGTGCATCTTGTGATTCTTTAGGAATATTACGAATTAACATATTATCATAATTTCTAATTTGTGTTTCTGATAAACTATTCATGAAATTAGCTTTACCTACAGTAGAATTATATTTTCCTACATTTTCAGCTACAGTTTTAGTACTATAAACAATTGTACAGCTACAACAATGATGTGAAAGAGGAAAATAAGTTAAATCATTAATTTCAAACCATTTATTACCATGTTTATAAACACTAACACATTTTTCACAGCTAGAATGAGAAAGTACACTATAACTTTTTGCCCCCATATTTAGCTTAGCATTAAGATAATCAGTTAAATTGCTATCCTTCATGATTCCACCCATTCTATTTCTAATTATCTAGACATTGTACTTTTTTTCTAATAAGAATCAATAATCTAATTAAAAATCATTGAAAACCAATATCTTTAAGTTATTAATAAAGTGAATAAAAGTATTAACAAAATAGTAAATAAATATTACTTTTATTAAGAATCAATATTGATATTGAATAAAAAAAATAAGACTATGTAAAACCACGGAAGATTTTAAAGTTTTAAAACTTATCAACTCTCAAGAATTTTCATAGCTTCTAATAAGATCATTAAAGTTTAATTAAAATTTATAGAAAGTAAAGGGTAAAATCCAAAGAAAATTTCATAGCCAAAAATAATAAAAAAAAAAAAATACTAGATAATTCAATTAATAATAGCTATCTTCGATGATGGAACTACAAAATCATACATTTTATTAAAAAACGGAAGGAAAACCTTAAAATTTGTCAATTTAATAAGCTAACAACCCACACAGGAGCCATTGGCTTAAGTAAGTGAATATAAAAAAAGTTAAATATTTAAGAAAAAAAGGTTTAATAGATTTTACTAAAACGTTTATTATAGAAAAATCATGAAAATCTAAAAATAGTTCTAAAAACAAGGATAGTATTTAGAATATTTCTAATAAATAGTATTTATTCTTTTTTATTATCCTATTAAAAAAATCTTTTCTTTTTAAATTAAAAATTAATAAAAATAAAAAAGAGATTTATTCAAAGTATTCAGGAAATTCTTCACGAAAAGCCTTAAAATGAACAGGATTCTGTTCCTCTTCTAAACGAATATAATCTTCCCTATCTCTGCCCTTCAACCAAGACAAATAATCTTGAATATTCGATTCTTCATAAAAAGGCTCATAATGATCAATATACATAGGATCAGTTATAAGCATATCTTTTTGAATATTAAGTTTATTGCCGATAGGTGTGGTTATAATAATATCTTCTTTCAATTTACTTTTCATGAAAAATCACCTCTATTTAAGTTTATAAGGAACATAATCAAATTCAATTCCATATTCTTTGAAAAATTTATTATATTCATTAACAATGTTAGTAATATTTTCTTTATTATATTTATATCTTATCATGTTTTTTAAGTATTTAGATTCCTGTTTTAAACCAGGATTATGAGCAAAAGCATTATTTTTAAGTTTAGCAAACATTTCATTTCCTTTTATTCTAAGTTTATCTAACTCTTTTTCAGTAAAATTAAGCTTTTTAAATGAATTTTTCATATTTAAATACCCATAATTACCAGTAATACCACTATTCCTTACTTTATATTTTAACAAATTTACCATATCTTCAGGATGAGGTAATGGTGTTCCAGAAGTATGATTATGTATCATTTGAGTAGTTATCCCACCTCTTCTAGCTCTAGAAATTAAAGACTTGCTTAAGTAAACAAATGATTTTTCACCATCTTTTCTTATAATTATTCTATTTCCATTTCCAGTTTCCCATAAAAATTCAATTGTAGAACCTATAGTTTCTTTTATATGCCTAATGGCATTATCCACTAATACTGGATCATCATGGATTTTATTTAGATTTTCTTTTAAATCTTTAAAATCAACATTATCCTTATTAAATCCATCTTCATTAGTACCCTGTGAATAATCCCTAGATTCTGGGTTTTTAATATCTCTCTCATTTGAATTTTTTTTTTTAGCTGTTTTTGTACTGTAAGCTGTAGTACACCTACAATTAGGATGTAAAGGAGGAAAATACTTTAAATCATTTATATCAAACCATATCGTACCATGTTTATAAACTTTAGCACACTTGGGACAGCAAGCAGGATTAGATAGAACACTATAACTTTTTGCCCCCATGTTTAGCTTAGCATTCAAATAATCAATTAAATTACAATCTTTCATGGTTTACCCATTCTATACCTAATTTTCTTAAAAAACATTATACTCTTTTTCTAATAAGAAACAATAATCTAATTAAAAATCATAAAAACCAATATCTTAAATGTATTAATAAAGTGAATAAAAGTATTAACAACCTAGTAAATAAATATTACTTTTATTAAGAATCAATATTGATATTGAATAGAAAAATTAGTTAAAAATAGATAAAATAATAAAAAGTTTTATAAATAATAAAAAAATAGCTAAAAACACTAAAATAATTGACAAAACTTAAAAATGAATTAAAAAAATAGCTAAAATTATTGAAAAAAATTACTTAAAAATTTAAAAATAATATTATCACTATTAAATAGCTTGAATCCCTTGGAAGTTTATTAAAATTTTAATTGATAAAACTTAGGATTTTATTTAAAAAAAGCTATAGATTAGAAATAAGTGAAATTCGATAATGTCCTGTGTTTTTAATGAAATAATAATGATTTTTTAGTTGATAAAAGCTAAAAAATAGTTAATTAGCTTTTATAGATTCTAACTTACTTAAAATCTCCCATATTAATGTTCTAGCATGGATTGGAATATTTGGATCATTGCTAATTTCATCTAAAATTAAAATAACTGCACTTGCTCTTACAGTTTCATCTTCTTCAGCATTACCTAAAATAGTGTTCGATTCATCAGCAGCCCTTCGAATATTACGAGGGACAGTTGTATTCTCCATAATATGTTTTAATATCTCAGAAACTTCATTAAATGTGTTATTAGTCATGTACATTCCTCCAAAAAAATAATTTCAATGATGAATAATGTTGATAATTTTATTTAGTTTTACTATTATATCAAATTTGCTTAAATATTTTTGGGTAAAAGAGATTTTTTTTCAAAAAAATTTTATTTAAATCTTTTTTTAAGTTTAAAAATGATTATAATTTTCATTTTTATGACAATTTTATTTTTTTTAAAAACATTTCAAATATAAAAGATAAAACAGTTTAATCAGTGAAAAGGAGTAATTATTAAACTATGATTATTTTATACTTCTTATTTTAAAAAACCAAGTATAAATAAACATTAATATTAGATAATTCTCATCCTAAGTCTAAATTATTAAGATTCCGTCATAGTATTCTTCAAATCTAAGATAAATATGAAATTTTCACTATCTTTATTATTAAAATCTATCTTGAAATAGCTACTGCCACTGTAACACCATTAATAGCTATTAAAATCTATCTTGAAATAGCTACTGCCACTGTAACACCATTAATAGCTATTAAAATCTATCTTGAAATAGCTACTGCCACTGTAACACCATTAATAGCTATTTTTCTGTGAATTAGCTTAGAACCTTCTCCTGCAGCTATTATTGCACATGCTTCACTTACTCCATCAATTCCAAATCTTTCTTTAACAAATGATGATTTTTCACAATCCTTTGAAATGTCACTTTGATAAAAGTCTTCTATCTCTTCTTTATCAACTATAATCAAGGGTTTTTCTAATGTTTCACAAATTTTAATAATTCCTGTTTCATTTTTTTTAATATAAGCTGTAGCTATTCTATCAACTCTATTTAGTGAAATACCTAAATTTTCCATTGCTTGATCAATAGCTAATAAAACTTCAATTTCACTTATATTTTTTCTACTACCAATTCCTACCACTAATCTTTTTGGTTTTAGCTCTAATTCAATATTTTGAAACTTAGCTATTATTTTATTATTAAGAGTTTCATCTATACTTAATATATAATTATAATTATTTTTAATATAATTATTAATATTATTTATTGAATAGCAATGTTTTTTATCATTATTGATTTCAAGTGTAATTTTTAAAAAAAAGTTTTCAATATATTTAATTAGATATGAGCTTGATTTCAAGTGTATAATAGCATCTTCTAAAAGAGCTTTATTAAAAACTAATACCTTTTTTTTATCTATAATATTCCAGTGAAAGTGATTAGCTAATGTGTCTATAGATATTTTATCATGAATATCAGTAGCTGTGGTTATAACACTTTTAGATGATAAGAGTTTAGCTATTTTTTTTGTGAAGCTATTAGCTCCTCCAATGTGACCAGATAGTAAGCTAATAACATGATTTCCCTTATCATCAAGGGCTAAAACAGCAGGGTCACTGTGTTTATTAGCTATATTTTTACAAATACTTCTAACTAAAATGCCTAAGGCCATGATTCCTATAATGACATCGTACTCTTTAAAAACAAGATTTATATTCTCTTTAACATTTTTGTGAAAAATATCTGTTTTAATAACAGTAGGATCATTATCTAATAGAGATTTTAGTTTTTTAGACAATAATTTACCATTATTTGATACTGATAAAATAGCTACTCTCATTTAATCACTAAAAAAATTTTAAAATAAGGTTTTAGTTTAAATATCTTTAATAATAATCAATGATAAGTTTCTGTTTTCTTATCTATTAATTTTTTTTTATTTTTTTTTTTTTACAAATTTGAATTAATGATAATTTTTATACTTAGTTTAATTGTTTATTTTGATAATATTAATTGAATATTTATTGATTTAATTTATAATAAAAATAAATAATTTATTATTTGAATATTATCAATATTATGAAGTTTTTACTTAATTGAGTTTTATTAATAAAAAATAATTTTAAATAGCTACAAAATTGATTTTATTAGCTAATTTTCCTCAATATTAACAAAATAATGGAATTTCAAACTATAAATAATCTTTAAAAAAAAATGATTTTTGATTAGCTAATCATGTGAATTTATATTTTGTCGATTCTTTTAAACTTGAACTTAAATGATATAAATATAATATTATAAAAAATATAGTAGTTAATAATTTAAATAAGGGAAAAATGTATTTTTTAAAAATTTTTCTAAATTAAGCTAATTAGTGTTGATTAAAGTTTTTACTTTAATCAATATATAAATTGTAATTCTAAAATTAATATTAATAGAATTTTTTTTAAAAAATGGATTTATACTAATTATAGGAGATTACTTTATGGTTAAAGAGGCTGAAGAAGAAAACAAAACAGCAGCTAATAATAATTTAGAAAATGAAACAAACAGTGTTGAATTAGTAAGTAGAACATTTAGAGTTTTTGTAAGTAGTACCTTCGATGATTTAAAAATTGAAAGAGATGCTTTACAAGAAAAAGTTTTTCCTAAATTAAAAACTCTTTGTGAAAAAAAACACTTTAATTTTCAAGCTATTGACCTTCGTTGGGGTGTAAATGACGAAGTTCAATACAATCAAAAGACAATGAAGATTTGTCTTGATGAAATAGAACGATGTCAAGTTACTACACCTAAACCTAACTTCATTGTTCTTTTAGGAAACCGTTATGGATGGAATCCACTACCATATGAAATAGAAAAAGAAGAATATGAACAAATATACAAACTTATCAAAGATAAAAAGGATAAAGCTATTTTTGATAAATGGTACCAGTGTGATAACAATAACATTCCTCCAAAATATGTTCTACAAGCAAAAACAGGAAAATATGCAGACCCTGATGATTCTAAACCATGGGAGGAAATAGAAAACAGAATAAGAACAATCATACAAGAGAAGATATTAACCCTATACTCCAAGGATGATGAAATAGCTCAAAAATACTTCACTTCAGCTACAGAACAAGAAGTAATGAAAGGAGCATTAAATCCTAATTCTAAAAACCATGCCTTTGCCTTTTTTAGAGAAATCAGAACAGAAAACCCAGAATACACCGAGAATCTAAAACCTTTCTTTAACTTTGATAAAGAAGGAAATATCGATAAAGATAATGTAGAATTATTAGCAAAGCTAAAAAACAGACTGATAAATCAACTTTCCAACAAAGTAATCACTTATGAATCAGATATTTCAAATGAATCAAAAGATGACACAATCACATATGATCACATTGATAAGTTTTGTAAAGATGTATACAATTCCCTATCAAAAACTATTTTAGAACAAATCCAGGATTATGAAGAAGACCCTTTAGAAAAAGAAATCAAAATACACAATGACTTTGCAAAAGAAAAATCCAAACACTTCATAGGAAGAAAAGACATAATAAAAGAAATTCAAGAATACATTGAAACAGACAATAATCAACCATTAGCTATTGTTGGAAAGTCAGGTCTTGGAAAAACAGCACTACTATCACACATAAGCCAAAAATACCAAAACACAAACAAAAATATCATATCCAGATTTGTTGGAGCTACTCCAAAATCATCTAACATCACATCACTACTTACAAGCATATCAGAAGAAATAATAAAAAAATACAAATCAGAACTACATATTCCTGAAAACTACCAAGAACTACTTCAACAATTTCCCAACATAATATCATTAGCTACAAAGGATAAACCATTAGTAATTTTTATAGACGCTATAAACCAACTATCAGAAATAAAAAACCCACAAGAACTAATATGGCTAAGTGAAAGATTACCCTCCAATGTAAAAATAATAATCTCAACAATAACAGACGATCCAGATGAAAACACTGCTATTAAAGCTATAGAAAAGAAAATCCCAAATAATATTAAAATTTTAACAGAAATGAAATCAAAAGATGGAGAAGTTCTTTTAAATTCATGGCTTGAAGGAGCAGGAAGAACATTAACACCAGATCAAAAAAGTGAAATTTTAAACAAATTTAATATTTCCAATAATCCTCTGTATTTAAAATTTGCTTTTGAAGAATCACTAAACTGGTCATCAGAAACAGGAGACTTTAAACTCCCAAAAACAATAACCGCTCTTATAAACCATAGCTTTAAAGGACTATCACGAGATGAAAACCATGGTGTAGTTTTAGTCACTAAAGCATTATCTTACTTAGCTACTGCAAGATATGGATTAAGTGAAAATGAACTAATAGAAATACTATCTCTTGATGAAGAAGTCATGGTAGATTATGAAAAACGAAAATCACAATTTGCACCAAAAACAGACAAATTACCTTTTATCATATGGTCCAAGCTATACTTTGACTTAAAACCCTACCTAATAGAAAAAGACAATGATAACCTCCTCCTGATCAATTTTTACCACAACCAAATCAAAGAAACCATTGAAAAAAAATATTTAAAAGACAATAAAGATTTTTATCATGAAAAATTAGCTAAATACTTTAAAAATAAAAAAACAAGCAACCATATTTTAGAAGAACTACCATGGCAACTACTACAGTCAAAAAGACACGACGAACTAGTAAAAAAGCTAACTGACTTAAAATTTTTCATAGAGTTATATGACAATGAGAACATTAACTACCAGTATGATTTATTTTACTACTGGGGAAAAATAAAAAGCAAAACAGAACACACAATAAAAGAATCATATCAAAATATCCTAAAAAATCTATCACAATATAACACCTATAATCTTACTAAATTAGCATTTTTTCTTAAAAATACTGGTCATTTGGAGGAAGCTAATGAAATACACATACATACCTACCAAATAGATAAAGAACTCAACAACAAAGAAGGCATACAAGCATCTTTGGGTAATCAAGCAAACATATACTATCATTGGCGTAAGCTTGAAAAAGCCATGAAACTATACAAAAGACAAGAAAAAATTTGCCGAGAACTCAACAACAAAAATGGCATACAAGCATCTTTGGGTAATCAAGCAAACATATACTATCATTGGCGTAAGCCTGAAAAAGCCATGAAACTATACAAAAGACAAGAAAAAATTTGCCGAGAACTCAACAACAAAAATGGCATACAAACATCTTTGGGTAATCAAGCACTTATACTAAAGGATTGGGGTGAGCCTGAAAAAGCCATGAAACTATACAAAAGACAAGAAAAAATTTGCCGAGAACTCAACAACAAAAACGACTTACAAACATCTTTGGGTAATCAAGCACTTATACTAAAGGATTGGGGTGAGTTTGAAAAACCCATGAACCTACTAAAAAGACAAGAAAAAATTTACCGAGAATTTAACTATAAAGACGGCATACAAGCATCTTTAGGTAATCAAGCACTTATATTGCAGGATTTGGGTGAGCTAGAAGAATCCATGAAACTACACAAAGAAAAAGAAGAAATTTGCCGAGAACTCGACCAGAAAGAAGGTTTAGCTATTTCTTTATTTAATCAAAGTCTTATATTATTTGATAAAGAACCAAATAAAGGTTTGTTAAAAATGAATGAAGCTTTAGAAATAGCTAATGATGCTGGATTAAAACAAATTGCTAACCACATTTCAAATCATATTAACAAGATTTCATAGCTATTTTTCAATATAATATTATTAAAATTAGTGTTTTTGTGAATATTTATTATAAATTATAGTAATTTTTGAAAAGTATTTAAATAATAATGTTCATATCTTAGTAGTATAGTTGAGGTATGAATATGGTGGGAAAAATTCAAAAAAAAGTTTTGAAGCATTTGCATCCTGAAGATTTGGATAAGTGTATTAAGAAGAAAGAAAAAAGTGCGAATGTTCTTAGAAAGCTTTATTTCATTAGACTGCTTTATAAAGGTGAAAGAGTATGTTGCTTGTGAAAGGATGGATATCAGTTTACCTACTGGACATAAATGGTTGGATAGGTGGAATGATGAAGGATATGAAGGTTTATATCCTAAGTATAAAAATTGTGGTCGTCCTTCTAAATTGTCTGACGAGGATAAAGAAAAGTTAGATAAGATATTGGAAAAAGAAGATTATTTAAATTCTAGGAAAGCTAATAAAATTCTTAAAGATGAATTTAATGTAGAATATGCTCAATCTAACTTATCTATTCTTTTAAAAGGTTTAGGATTTCATTATACTAAACCTTATCAGTTTTATTCTAAAAGACCATCGGACGCTGAAGAACAGTTGAAAAAGAAACTCTTAAATATGGATTATGATAATCAAATATTACTCTTTTTAGATCAAACAGGTTATCAAAATCAGTGTAATTCTGGAAAGTTATGGTTTAAACCTGAATTAAGAAAAAATATAATCATACGAAACCCCGACAAATTTAAAATTAATGCATTTGGAAGTTATTCACCCAATGGAAATGGCATATTACAATTTAAAGAAACTTCTAAAACCTTAGATATTATGACTTTTCTATGTGAATCACGTAAGGTAAATTTAGAAGATAAATATCTCATTAAAAAATTTCAAACATTATTAAATAACTGGTATTTCACCCAAAAAAATATTGTGGAAACATATGAAAACGCTAAATATACAAAAGGAGTACTTAGAAAAGAATTGCTAGTGGAAAAGTTTGATGATCTTAAAAACAATATAAAAATATTGGGAAATGAGTATGAATTCTTGTTAGATAAATATCGTGAAAACATATATCCTTTCGTATTTTCAACAATCACCAATAGACAAAATAGCTGATAAAAAAGTTTTAAAAGTGGAAAAAGTTAAAAATGAGAGAACACAAGGAGAAACCCAGCTTGCTCGAAAATTAGCTAATACTCTTGAAGAAGATCTTTGGAAAGAAAAATTTAAAAAAGAGAAAAAAATTGTATTGATTTTAGATAATGCACCTATACATATTGCTGCCTTAACAAAAAGAATCGCCCCACATCTTAACATGGAACTTATATATTTACCCAAATATGCCTCAGACCTCAACCCCATTGAACGACTTTGGTATGCAATAAAAAGAGAATTGTCAACAGAATTCATTGAAGATGTGAATTATCTAAAAGAAAATTTTGAGCTTTATTTTGAAAAATTCACTCAAACAGACAGTTTAGCTAAAATATTTCTTCAAAAATTCATTATTTAACAACTTTTCAAAAAGTACTATAATTATTTTTAATTTACTTTTTATTGGTATTCCTATGGATTCTAAACAGATTTTTTGCTGTTT
>WRMT01000014.1 GCA_009777005.1 Methanobrevibacter sp.
ATTATAGAATAATAATTTAATTTAGTATTCTTTAATCTATTTTAAAAATTTAATTATAGAATAATAATATAATTTAATACTCTTTAATTAATTTAAAAGGATTAAAATTATAGTATAATAATTTAATTTAATATTTTTTAATCTATTTTCAAAATTTATTTATAGAATAATAATGTAATTTAATACTCTTTAATAAATTTTAAAAGATTAAAATTATAGAATAATTATTTAATACTCTTTAATCTATTTATAAATTTAAATTATAGAATAATAATAAAATTTAAAACTCTTTAATCTATTTTAAAAAATTAAAATTAAAGAATAAAATCTTAAAAATGTTTAGGGATTAAAATGAAAATCAAACAATTATCAATATTTTTAGAAAATAAAGAAGGGAGACTATGGCATACGTTAGATTTATTAGCTAAGGAAGATATTAATATAAGGGCTTTATCACTAGCTGATACATCTGAATTTGGAATTTTAAGACTTATTGTTCAAGATCCTGAAAAAGCTAAAAAAATATTAGAAGATAATGATTTTGTTGTAAAAATTAAAAATGTAATCGGAGTTGAATTATCTGACACTCCTGGAGGACTTGCATCTGTTTTAAAAGTTTTAAATGATAATAAAATTAATTTAGAATATCTTTATGCTTTTACTCATGAAAAAAGTGAAAAAGCTATTCTATTACTTCAAGCAGATGATTTAGATAGCTTAATAATTACTTTAGAAGAAAACAATATTAAAGTTGTTCCTACGGAAGAAGTATACAACTTATAAACATATTTACAACACTTGAAATAATTTATAACTATTAATAATTGAAGCAAAACAATTCAATTAATTAATTAGCTATAAATTATTTTTCTATAATAAAAATAAATACTTATATCTTAATTTATTTGATTTAGTTTTGTTTAATATTAAAACAATTAATTTTTTCTTAATTTATTTGATTTAGTTTTGTTAAATATAATAACAATTATTTATTTCTTAATTTCCATGATTTATATTTGTTAAAAATTATCTGATGGAAAAACAACACCTATTTGCTTACGACATTCAGTTAAGATTTCATGAATATCTATAGATAATTGATGTGGTACTTTATCTGATTGAATTTTACCTGCTTTTACACAATGTAAGAATTCTTTTAGTTCCCATATCATACCACCCATAGCTTCTTCTGAAATTTGTTCTTTTTTCTTAGTTTCACAATTGATAAAATATACATCATTGAAATGATTCAATGGATCAATGTAAATATTCCCATTTTCTCCTTGAATTTCTGTTTTAATAAGAGTATCCGTTACTTTAGAGTGTAAAATTACAAGTTCAAAACTATCATAGCTAAAGATTATAGTACCTAATCCATCAACTCCGCTTTCCAACAAGATTCCTGAAGCATGAATACTTTTTGGCTTACCAAACAATCCAATAGCTATGCTAATTGCATATACTCCTAAATCCATAATAGAACCAGTGGACAATTCACGTCTAAAGGTTGTTGGATTCATTCCATCTAAATAATCTTTGTAGCGACTGGAATATTTTCCATAAACTATTACTCCACGTCGTAATTTCCCAAGCTTAGCTAATGCTTTTTTAGTTTTTTTAAAGTTTTCTGTATATAAAGGCATGATTCCATCTTGTAAATAGCTATTGTTTTTTCTTGCACACTCAACCATCTTTTTAACTTCTCTATCATTAGAAGCTAATGGTTTTTCACACAAGACAGGGATTTTATGCTTTAAAAAATAGATACTTAATTCATAATGAAGTGAATTAGGCACAGCTAAGTAAACTGCCTGAATTGTATTTGATTTACACATTTCTTGATAAGTTTCATATACATTAGCTATTTCAAATTTCCGAGCAAAGTCATTTGCATTTTCTACTTTTTTACTACATACTGATACAACTTCAATTTCACCCAGTTCATTTGCAGCTTCCATGAATAGTTCAGATATAAAATTTGTCCCTACAATACCAAATTTCATTTTCTTCCTCCACTTATACTTTGATTGTAATAATATGTAAAATTGTAGCTATTATAACTATTTGCAGAAAAACTTATACAAGAAATATATATTATAATTGAGAAATATATTGCATAAAATATTATTTAGGGATTAACTATGCAAATAAAAAAATAATAATACAACGATGTTGTTTTATAGTTTAACACAAAAGCATAAAAGTAATTATGGATTAAATTAAATAGTAGCTAAATCATGTTTAAGATTCAAATTTAAATAAAAATCAGATGAATTAGGCTATTTTTAGATAATTTCTTAAATTATTGAGATAGTTTTATGGAAAAATTATTTGGATGAAAAGAGTGTAAATAACTAAAAAGTTTATATATGTGATGGTTATTTGCATATTGAATCTGTTTTTCCTATGTGTCCTAATTGTGGTAGTGTTAACTAGAAAACTTATTTTTAAAAGTATAAAACACTTATTTTTTCAGATATAAGAAGGAAATTTCCTTCTGCTCTTAAATCATGTTATCTGAGTTAATTATTCATGTTTCAAGACTTTTACCTTATTTTTGAGACAATAATGTGGAAAAAACCAATAATCTTTGAAAACTATATTTATAAGACATATCCTAATTATATTAAGCGATAAAGTAAAATTAAATAAGGAACAGAAGCTTGTTGTGATATTAAAGAATGAAATGGATGAATGAAATACAAATTTCTATCTGGTAAGTTTTTTACACTCACTTATAATAATTATTTTTTATATTAATAAATACAATATATTATACTATAGCTTAAATATTAAGAAATATCAAAATTTAGATAAAATTAATAGCTATTAGGAGTTTCAACATGTTTGAAAGATTTAAAAAGAAAGAAATACCAACTGAAAATCTAATTGAACTTGATATTGATAATCCTGTTGATTGTCTCTGTGATTTTACATATAATTTTTATTGGAACCATAATGGTGAAAAACTTGATTTAGCTGATAAAATTCCTGGCAATAGCTATAGCTTTGAAAATATTGTTGAACATCTGAAAAATAAAGGGTCTATTAAAATAAATGGAAATGTAGGTCACAGACTATGTTCAAGTATGGGTGTTGATTTAAAATATTTTGGTGGTAGTGGTAAAGCCTGTGATGTTGGAGATGTTTTTGTAAATGGAGATGTAGCTAGTCGAATGGGAATAAGTATGAGACGTGGAAATATATATGTAAAAGGCAAAGTTACAGACCCTATTGGTAATTTAATTGAGATAAAATCTGATATTAAAGGATACAAAAAGTTTAAATCTATCACAGAAATATTAATGGACAATCCATCAAAAGTTAAATTGATTGGCTCAAATCTAAGTGGAAAAACATTAGAAATTAATGATGGAATAATTAGAGATACTATAGGTGCAAGATTAGATAATGACAGTGAAATAATCGTTAATAGTGATGTAGATTTATCAACTGGGATTTTAATGAAAAAAGGAATTGTCAGAGTAAATGGAAATGCTGGAAACAATACAGCTGCACTTTTAAATGGAGGCACTATAATAATTAACGGAGATTGTGATGATTTTTCAGCTGTTGAAATGAAAAATGGGATAGTAATTATAGATGGAAATGCAGGAAAATATTTAGGAGCAAAAAAATCTGGTGGAACAATCTTTGCAAAAAAAGGAAGTCCAATACACCCTACATCTGAAAAAACAATAAATAATGACGATAAAAATGTTTTACAATCATTAAAAAAAAATCCTTCTAATTTTTTGAAATTTGAATAGTTTTTAATGTTATTTCAGAATTAGCTAAACATTATAATATTTTTAATAAAAGTAAAATACAAACATTTATTTATAATTAAAAATTAATTTTTAATGTGTATTTTAGTAATAATTTATTTATAATATAATTAATTACTTTTTTCTTATAACATTAATTAAATCTATTTTTTTAAATTAATAGATAAAAAATATTAAATTAAAAAATAATAGCTTAAAACTTAATTAAAATAAAAAATAATTCAAATTTATTAAATTAAAAAATAATAGCTTAAAACTTAATTTGAATTTATTTTTTTAAATTAATAGATAAAAATATTAAATTAAAGATTTATAGCTTTAAACTTAATTAGAGTTTATTTTTTTAAATTAATAGATAAAAAATATTAAATTAAAAGTAATTCAAATCTATTCAATTAAAAAAAATAATAGGTTAAAACTTATTAATTAGAAATTAAAAAATACACATATTTGATTTTTAATTAATAGGCAAAGTTATTTTACAAAATATAAATAAGAATATTTCTTTTTATTTAATACTAAGATAAGGAGTGCAATAATGAAATTAAATTCATGGGGTCTTAGACTAAGATTATGGATAGCTATGGTTTTATTATTTGGTTTAGTTTATGTTATTCTCGCTTTAGCAGGAAGTTTACTTGGATTTGGAGGATATACATTTTATGCTGCATTAGGATTTGGTATTGTTTTTTTACAATATTTAATCGGACCATCAATTGTTCAATTATCCATGGGAGTTAAATATGTTTCTGAATCTGAAGCACCGGAACTTCATCAAATGGTTTCAGATTTAGCTATGGCTGCTGGAATTCCTAAACCTAAAATTGGAATATCAAACCTTAATGTTCCAAATGCTTTTGCATTTGGCAGAACAAAAAAAGATGGAAGAGTTTGTGTTACAAGAGGTTTATTGAATATATTAAATAAAGAAGAACTAAAAGCTGTTTTAGGTCATGAATTAGCTCATATAAAACATAATGACATGGCAGTTACAACATTAATAAGTGCTATTCCATTGATTTGTTATTACATAGCTTTGTCCTTTTTTTGGGGAGGAGATAGTAGAAATAATGGAGGATTTATAATAGGAATATTGGCTTTCATAGCTTACTTACTTGGACAGCTAATTGTTTTATTTGTTTCAAGAACAAGAGAATATTATGCAGATCAAGGTAGTATAGAATTTGGATGTCAACCTGATAAATTAGCTTCAGCATTATATAAACTTGTCTATGGTTCAGCTACTGCTAGTAAGGAAGAAATTAAAAATATTCAAGGAATAAAAGCTTTCTTCTTAAATGATGTTTCAATAGCTAGTAATGAAATTAATGAATTATCACAACTAGATATTAATCGTGATGGGGAAATTTCTGCAGGAGAATTATCTCAATTAAAATATAAAAAAGTTAATATTAAAACAACAGATAAATTAATGGAGTTAGTTTCAACTCATCCTAATATGCTAAAAAGAATAGAAAGGTTAGCTGAATATAGCTAATCTAAATTTTTATTTTATTTGAATTCTTTTAAATCTTTTTTAATATACTTAAAGTAATTTTAAAAAAATTTATTATTTAAATTCTTTTAAATCTTTTTTTAATATACTTAAAGTAATTTTTTAAAATTTTTATTATTTGAATTCTTTTAAATCTTTTTTTAATATACTAAAAGTAATTTTTATACATTTTATTTTATTTAAATTCTATAAAAACAATTTTTAAAATTTATATAACTCTTTTTTTTAAATAATTCAAATTGTTAATTCATAGAACTCCATACTCTAGCTACTCCTACAATATTTGACATATCAGTCCATTTTTCAACAGCTATCATATTATAATAAGTACCATTTTCAAAAATAGTTATTGTATCATTATTGTCAGATGATAGGAAAACTTTATCTCCACTGATATAAGCTACTCTTTTTATTAATAATTTATATTCCGGATCTTTAGCTACTACTATGTCACCAACTTGAATATTTTGGGTTTTTTCAATTATAACTTCTTCTCCATCTAATAATGTTGGAAACATTGATATTCCATCTACAATGACTCTCATAGGTAGTTTATCTTCTCCAAATTGAGAACTTATATGAAGATTTATGTCATTAAACCCATATTTTCTAGCTATTTCCATAATTCCAAATTTTAAAGAACTAATATCACTATTTACATTATTCATTTCTTTTATACTATAAGTTATTATTTCATTTTCCATGGATTCCATGTCTTTTCCAAAAGGAATAGCTAATAATTTAACTGTAGCATTTTCTCCATCTAAATAGATATCCATTCTAATATTATCTGAAAGTGAATAAAGACTAGCTCCTAAAACTCCAAGAAGAATTATTATAGAAAACACTGAAAATACTATTATAATTTTACTATTTTTTTCCATGAGTATACCTCCCATTGAAATTAAATTATAAATAGAATACTTATGGCTTATTTTGAATTTTGTTTCATATTGTTAGATTCACATTTGAAATATTAAATTGATTTAGGTTTAAAGACTTTTTAATTGATTTGGGTTTTAAAAATTTTTAACTGATTTTGATTTAATACTTTTAATTGAATTTATTAAAAATTTTTCACATCCTTTATTAAATCATCATGATCTAAAAAATCCATATTTAGCATTAATTTCATGGTTTCAATATCAATTTGTCCAGGTGCTGTTGCATCCTCACCTGAAGCAAATGTAATAGGTGAAGAAAATTTAGAAGCAACTACTCGAGTGTAGCTACCTAATTCTCCCATAGAAATAGCTATTGTATCTTTACAACGTGAAAGAATAGCTAAAACAATAATAGTATCTTCCAAATTCCTTGGCATAACTGCAATTTTAGCTATATCTCCTAATTTTTTTTCTTTTTTAACAATAGCTAATAAATCATCTACAGGTGGTGTTTTTTCAAAATCATGGAAGGACACTATGGTTTTAACACCAGAATCTTTTATTGATTTAATATATTTTAAATCTGTTTGAAGTTCAATATCAACATAATCAGCTATTTCAGAACATTCTTGAAGAATAGCTACTCTTTCTTCCTCACTACCTTGAAAAAATCCTCCTTCTGATTTAACTCGATTAGTAATAATGGTTGGAAAGTTTATCTCTTCAATTATATCTTTTACAACTTTAGTACTTGGGTCAGTTAAACCATCTATCCTAAGTTCTAAAATATCTGCCCCTCGTTCTATACAATTTTTTGCAGTTTTTATCACTAAATCTTTATTTTTTTTAAAAATTGGAATAGCTATTTTTGTTTCATAGTACAATTCATTCCCTCAGTTTTTTAAGTGAATAATATTTATTTTATAACTTGCTTAAAAATACTATAATTTTGTTATTATTTAAATTTTTTATTTTTACTAAGAATTTCAATGTTTTTAAGTAAAATTTACTCTTTTAAGGTTCTATTAATAATTTTTTATATAATTATAATAATCATGATTTGTATAACAAAAATTTTGAATTACTAATATTTTTAAATGTATAACTTTAATGCAACTTATCTATCACCAAATAGGTTTAAATTTTTTTCATATTAAAATTTTAAAGAATTTTTTCATTTAATTAAAAGAATCTGTATTATTAAGATTTTATATGAATTTATAAAATAGCTATTTTTCACTACTTTTAGCTTATTATATTTAAATATTACTGCTTTTAAGCTAAAGACAAACTATTTAATATTTATTAAAAAAAATAAAAAATACATTATAATAAAAAATTTTTATAGGTGAAAAAAATATGGATAAAAAAAAGAATATAATGGTATTTATGTTGTTCTTGGATTTTTTATTGTCATTGGAATAATTTTCTCTTTAGCATATCATCCTACAACATAGGAATATAATACTAATGATACAAACCCATATGATGATACTATTATTACAAACCATCAATTGAAGAAATTAATTCTTTTACAATTCCTAGTGAATATAAAACAGTGCAAAAATCAATTCCTTATAACAATAAAAGTGTTGAATGGATTTTTTCGAATGATAATTCTACAGTGAATATTACAATTAGTAGTGGAAATCAAGTAGATACTCGATATTATGTAGCAAATAAAACTGGTGTATATTGTGATATGATACAAATTAATAACAGAAATGGATTATTTTTAATATATAGTAACGGATATGGATTTCTTTATTATCATAATGGGGAAACAATTGAAATATTTACAAATAGTTACAATTTTGAAAATATTTTTAGTCAGTTTGTTTTGCCAGAATAAACTATTTTTTTAACCATTTAATCTTCTTACTAGGTTTTCAAGAGTGTTGGCAAGTCCTTCACCAATTTCTTCACCTAACTCTCTATAATCTTTAGCATTTTTCACAGCTGATTCTCGAATATTAACTTCTATTTATATATTTTATTTATAATTTTTTATAAATACTAATTCATGATAACAATTTTTTCAGAAAAAAGAAAATTTTTAAAATTCATTAATAAAAAAGTTAATCTATTTGACTAAAATAAAAAATATAAGAGAATATAAATGATTGTAAATTAATATAATTAATATAAATAAAAATAGCTAAATTCTAATATAATATAAATTAGGTGTTTAATTGAAAGTCACAGCTATTGGTGCAGATATATCAATCAATGATGTTTCTTGTAGCAAATCTTTAATAAAAAATATTGAGAAAGATATTCCTAATCTTATTGATTTAGGGGCTAGTCATGCAGCTTTAACAAACATTACTGGAGATGATGTTGTAATAACTGCATTTACTGAAGATAATCTCCTTGAAACAATTAATCAAGGAATTGTTAAAATTTTAGAAGATAATGCGGAAGATATTGGAGATATTGCTGGAATAGCTAAGGATATAGGCTCAGCAGGAGAAGGAATATCTTATGGCGAAGCCAATATTAGACAAGATAGGTATCCTGATGCTATTATCCTTGCCTTTGACACTTATGGTGGAGAAGAATTTGTGGAAAATGTAGCTAATTCTGCAATTAATGCAGCTAAGGGTATGGATGGTCTTACAGATATATCTGAAACCCTTGGTAAAAAACACAGAAAGATTCCAGGAGTTGGTTTTGTTTCTAATGAAACAGATGATCCCATTGTAGTGGCGTCAGTTGAAGATTTAGAATCTGTTGGAGTTATTTCAAGTGCAATGCTAGGTGCTTCTTTAGGAAATAAAAATGTTTATTTAGTTGAAAGAAACACTCCTTGCAATGTAATTCCTGGAAGTGTAATTGTTTCAGCTACGGCTTTTATGAATGGAAATGTCATTGATTTAGCTATTCCTTTTCAAAATAGGATGCAAATATTAAGATAAGCAGATAAACTAAATATAGCATATTTAATGCTAATAAATATTTATTATTGTAGAAATTAAGTTTTATTAATAATGATTTGCTCAACAAATAAATATTAATTATAAAGAGAATATTAATAATAATATTAATAATTAAAATAATGAAATTCATATAGCTAAATAATACATAATTAATACTTAATTAATAATTTAAAATTAATTATTATTTTTAGCTATTTATCAGATATTAAGACATCAATTAAAGAAATTAAAAAAAATTTATAGGAATTTAAAAAATTTGCTTAATTTTCAAAATATAAAATAATTTGACCTATAAGTTTCTTAATTCATTACATTTGAGGGATTTTATGATATTATTAAATGAAGACACTAAATGTTTAGTTCAAGGAATAACAGGAAAACAAGGTTCATTTCATACAAGTCAAATGCTTCAATATAATACAAATATAGTAGCTGGAGTAACACCAGGAAGAGGTGGAGAAGACTTTGAAGGAGTACCTGTATTTAACTCAATTGAAGAAGTCAAAGAAAATATGGAGGTTAATTCTTCAATTATTTTTGTTCCTGCTCCTTTTGCTAAAGATGCTGCACATGAATCAATAAAACACTTAGACCTTGTTGTTATAATCACAGAACACATTCCAGTCCATGATTCTATGGAAATTATGGCATATGCGAGAAAAAAAGATGTTACTGTAATTGGACCAAATACTCCAGGAATTATTTCACCAAAAGTTGGAAAACTTGGAATTATGCCTACAAATGTTTTTTCAGAAGGTAATGTTGGTGTAATATCAAGAAGTGGAACTTTAACTTATGAAGTAGCTAGTCAATTAACAAGAGCGAATATTGGTCAAAGTACTTGTGTAGGAATTGGTGGAGATCCTGTTATTGGTACAAACTTTTCTTCTGTTCTTCAAATGTTTGAAGATGATAACGAAACTGAACAAATTGTGATGATTGGTGAAATAGGAGGAAATGCTGAAGAAAAAGCAGCTGAATTCATTGCAGACAATATTTCAAAACCTGTTATTTCATATATTGCGGGAGTAACTGCTCCTCCAGGAAAAAGAATGGGTCATGCAGGAGCCATAATTGAAGGAAATACAGGAACTGCTAAAAGTAAAATGGAAACTCTTAAAAGTGCAGGTGTTAAAGTAGCTCGTAGGCCTTCTGAAATTGTTGATTTAATTAAAACTAATTAATTTTTTTTTTTTTTTTTTTTTATTTATAAAAATAAAATTTATTTAAAATTTATTACATAAAATTTATTTAATATTTATAAATAAAAAAATACTTCAATGTTATTGAAATTCTAATCTTAGAAGAAAAGTTTTTAATTAATCATATTTTAAAAATAAATAGATAAAATTTATTTAATAATCTTAATAATTTTGAAATTTATTTTATTAACGAATTTATTTTATTATCTTTAATAATTTTAATATATTTAATTATTTTAATAATTTTGAAATTTACCTTTAAAAATAAAATTATAATTTAAATAATCATGAAATTTATTTTATAAATGAATAGAAAATTTTTATTTAATGATCTAAATAATCATGAAATTTATGTTGTAAATGAATAGAAAATTTTTATTTTATAATTTTAATAATCATGAAATTTATTTTTAAAAATAAATAATTTATTATAGAATTTTATTTAATAAAATAATATTCTGCTTAATTTTATCATTTAAAAAATAAAAAATATTTAAATAAATTATTACTTAAAAAAATCTTCCTTAGACTATATAACTAAAAAAAAATCTTTGATTATATTGTTTTTTATAAAAAATACTTCAATGGTTTATTTTTTAAAATAATAATTATAGTGAACCTATTCTATTGATTGAAAATTATGTGATGTTATGAATTATGATGGAATAATTGAAAAACTTAAAAATGGTGAAATAAAATTATATGAAGTTGAAAAATATTCATCATCTAATCAAGAAGCTATTGATATAAGAAGAAAATTTGTAGAAGATGTCAGTAGTTCAAAGCTTGATAAAATAGCTGATTATACAATTGACATGGAAACAGCTAGTAAAAAAAATATTGAAAATCCTATTGGAACTATACAAATCCCTGTTGGAATAGCTGGACCCTTAAAAATCAATGGAGATTATGCTAATGGTGAATTTTACGTACCATTAGCTACTTCTGAAGGAGCATTGGTTGCATCAGTAAATAGAGGATGTTCTACTATTACTGAAGCTGGAGGAGTGACTACTAAAATCATTGATGATAAGATGACTAGGGCTCCTGTAATTAAAACAAAATCTGTGAGTGAAGCTATTGAAGTTAAAAAATGGTTTGAAGATAAGTTCCAAAAATTGAAAAAAATAGCTGAATCCACTACAAATCATGGGAAATTATTAAAAATAGATCCAATCTTAATTGTAGGTAATTATGTTTATCCTCGTTTTGTTTACTCTACAGGGGACAGTATGGGAATGAACATGGTTACAATAGCTACTGAAAAAATTCTTGACTTATTGTTTAATGAAAAGGGTGTTCATTTAATCGCATTAAGTGGTAATGTATGTGCTGATAAAAAGCCATCTGGAATTAATATTATTGAAGGTCGGGGGAAAACTGTTAGTGCTGATGTGATTGTCCCTGCAGGAATTGTAAAAAACAAGCTTAAAACAACAGCTGCAGCTATAGTTGAGGTGAATATAGCAAAAAATTTACTTGGCTCAGCTACAGCTAATAGTATGGGATTTAATTCTCATTATGCAAATATGATTGGAGCTTTATTTTTAGCTACAGGACAAGATCCTGCTCATATTAGCGAAGGATCTATTGGAATTACAACTGCAGAAGAGATAGATGGAGACTTGTATTTTTCGGTTAATATGCCTGATTTACCAATAGCTACTGTTGGTGGAGGGACAAGTTTAGATACAGCTAATGAATGTTTAAATATTTTAGGAGTAGCTGGTTCTGGGAATGTTAAAAAGTTTGCAGAAATTGTAATAGCTACAGTATTGGCAGGGGAATTATCTCTAGTAGGAGCATTAGCTGCTGGTCATCTAGCAAGAGCTCATAAAGATTTAGGTAGGGCTTGATAGAAAGCTATTTCTTTTGAGGATTATTATGAAATTAGAAGATATTGATGATTTGGAGATTGAACTTCCAGAAATAGAGTTTCCTGAGATTGAACTTGAAACAGATGATCTTTTAATGATTTTGACTTTAAAAAAGGATTATTCTCAGATTAAAAATATTGAAAAAAGAAAAAAAGAATTCATTGAGGATTTAAAAGGATTTATTGATGAATTTGTCTCAAATCCTGAATTTAATGAATTAATGGAATACTATTAATTCTTTATTATAATTAATTATAATAATAATGTAATAATATTCTATTAATAAAAAATAAAGTATTTTTTTTATTAAATAGGATATTTTCAATATTTAATAGGTTATTTTTTTTATTAAAATAATTATTTTTTTTATTAATAGGTTATTTTTAATATTTAATAGGTTATTTTTTTTATTAAATAAATTAATTTTAATATTTAATATGTTATTTTTATTATTAAATAGGATATTTTCAATATAAACTAAGATATTATTAACATAAAGTAAGATACTAATAATTAAAAATAAGAAAGTGAAAATAAAAGATAATTAAACTTTTTTTAAAAAAAATAATTAATTAAATTAAAAGATAAAGAAGAATAGAAATGAAAAAATAAAATTTCACATTTAATTTTAAAATTTCAATTAATTAAATAACGGTTTTAATAAAGTAATAACTATTTTTTCGATTTACCAACTTTACGTGCAATTACAAGTTCTCCAACGGTTATTAAACCTGCAAAAAACTTTTCTAATCCTCCTGTAGCCCAAATAGCTTCTCCAAAAGTAGAACTCCTAATATTTTTTTCATAGTCTTTAGGACTTGTCTTTTTTCCTGTGGTTCTTCTATGTAATAAAGCTGATGCTTCCATTAATTCTTCCCAATTAACACCTTTTAACTCATTTTCCATAGCTTCATAAAGCTTACAAACTTTTATTTCATAAAGTGAAGATAAAGTGTCAACTATATCAAAAGACCTTATAACTCCTATAACAACATCATTATCATCAAGTACAGGAAGACTCATTAATTTGTGCTTTGAAGTTTCAATAACAGCTAAACGTGCTGGATCATTTTCATGTAAATAGAAAACTTCCTCTTTTTGACCCATAATTTCTGAAATAAATTCTTTATTTTCTCTCAACCCTCTCGTAATATTTAAAGACGTGACCCATCCGATAAGTTTTAAATCATCAGTTACCACGGGAATTGCGAGTTTTTTTGAATTTTCCATTATTATGGAAACTTCGTCAATTTTATCATCTTTTGATACATAGATAAACTCTTTATCAATCATTTCCTTAGTTTTCATAAAAATACCTCTTGTAAATTTTATTTGCATATGATTTTATTAATTAATTTTAATTTAAAAAAGCACATTTAATTTGAAAATAATAAAAAAGTCATTTTTTCTTAGTAATCTTTATTTTTAAGTGATAAAGCATTTACAGGACATTTTGTTGAGCATACATTACATTTTATACATAATTTATTATCTAAAACCACGTTTCCATTTTTTAGTCTAATAGCTTCAACAGGACAATTTTCTTCACATAAGCTACATCCAACACAAATATCTTGATTTATATCTAATAATTTGGTTTCAATAATCGGACCTAAAGTCCTTTCAAGGTGAATAGCATGTTCACTACATAGATTAACACAAGATCCACATCCAATACATAAGCTTTTTTTAACATATGGATATTTTCTATCTTCTAAGTCAGGAAAACTTTTTTTTTCTGCAGCTTCAATAATTGATTTGTCTTTGAGAGAAATAGCTTTAGTTGGGCAGAATTTTGAGCATGTTCCACATGATGAACATGTTTCTAAGTTAACATCTATGTTTTCCATTCGTAAAAGTCTATGGGGAACTTTTTTCTCTTTTAAAAAATATTCAACTTCATCATTTTCTTCATTTATAATAGAAGTAGCTTCCATGAAATAAATACATGAAATAGGACATGTTTGAGTGCAAATTTCACATTCAACACAGTTATCTTTAACTTTAGGAATTTTTGTAGATTTAGATGATGTGATTGCATCAACTGGACATTCATCTACACAAAGATTACATCTAATACAACGGGAAGATATAGCTATAACTTTTTTATTAGCTTCATAATCACCAGACTTTAATCTATAATCCTCTATATCCTCTTTAAAATCAGAAAATTTGAATAAAACTTCTTCCTGAAGATTTTTTATTTTTTTTTTGAGTTTAATCTCCATAAAATCATCCTGTGTTTTAATTAAATAATTACCTAATAATTAATAGCTATTTGAATTATAGTTTGCTAATAACTGTTTATTAGCTATAATAGATTTAATAAAAATTTTTTGAAATTATCCTATTTTTATTAGTGTTAAATTTGTTCTTTTTCTAATATTATAATTCCTATTTATTTCGCAGTGTATATTGTATTTTTATTATTTATTAACTATTTAATTTATTGATAAAAATACTTTTTTAAATTTTTATAATAAATTTAAATTTTTAAATGAATAATAATTTTTAAATTAATAATTAAAAAATTTATTATATAGCTATTTAATTGAGTTTTCAAATTTTTTTAGTTCGTTTTTCACTGGAAGTCCCTTTATACCAATATTTTCAATACATTTAGAAGCAGCCCAGTTACCAATCATGCAAGATTTTTTTAAAGAGTAATCATTAAGATAAGAGAATAAAAAACCAGCATTAAATGAATCTCCAGCAGCTGTAGTATCAATGACCTCACAGTTATAAGCTGGAATTTTAACTTCTTCATTTTTGTTATTTATTGCATAAACTCCTTTTTCTCCTCTTTTTACAATAATATTTTCAATTCCATCATTTAATATGTTTATAGCTATTTCTCTATAATTTAATGATTTACTTTTAAATTTATTTTTTCTTAAATAATAATCTTCAAATAGTAGTTTTAACTCTTTTTCATTGATTAAAAGAATATTTGTTCTATTTAATATCTTTTTCAATGAGCTAATCTTTTTTTTAGCGTAAATATGACCTGGATCAAAACTTAATATAATTGATTCTGGTAAAAATTCAAGTAAGTTATTTTGAGTTTGAAAAGAATTTCCAACAAAAGAAGTGTAATGGATGATTTTAGCATTTTTTATTTGATCAATGTTGATTTCATCTATAGCTATTTCATCATTAACCCCAGAATCAACATAAAGAGCTCTTTCTCCATTTTCATTTATAAATCCCAAAACTTTTCCAGAGCATCCATTTTTAGCTACAATTAAATTATTAGTTAATACTCCTTCTAAAATAAGATTTTTCTTTAAAAATTCACCTTCTTCATCATTAGCTATTTTTCCAATATAGGAAACAGATAATCCTAGTCGAGATAATCCTATAATTGTATTAGATGCAGAACCACCAGGATTTTGATCAAGATCCTTTATAAAGCTTTCTTCATCTTCATGAGCAATATCATTAACGTAAAATAGCTTATCTAAGTTAAGTGCTCCAAATCCTATAACATCTGCTTGAATACTATTATTTTTTATATTATTATCTCTATTATTCTTATTATCCTGCTCATTATTTTTTTTATATTTATTATCTTTATTATTATTATAATCTTGATTATTATTTATTTTATTATCTAAAGTGCTCATATATACATCTCAATCTTTATTTTTATAAAAAATGGCTAAAATTACCTGATTATTTAGAATATTATAAAATTATACATTATTTTCTATAATAGCTATTTCTTCATTAGTTACATCATATATTTTATAAATTAAATCATTAATTTCTTTTTCAATAATAGCTATTTTCACTTTTAAATCATCATTTATTTCTTTAACAACATTTTCAATTCAGTTTTTAAATTATTGAGTTTAGTTGAACTAATACTTTTATTTTCTTTCTTAATTTCTTTATAAAATTCTTCAAAAGAATATTCATAAAATAAGATTTGTTTAAGATATTAAAAATAATTAAGATTAATATTTAATTTATTTAAGAATAATAAGACTAATTTAAGATATATAATAATATAAATTAATAAAAGAATAATATTAGAATTTTTAAAATTATCTAAAATAAATCCAATAATTTAATATTAAATTCTCCTAAAGCACCATTAAAGTTTCCAGCAGATATTTTTACAATGCCCTCTATATCAAGAATACTTTCAATAGCTATTTTCATTGATTTTTTAATTGATTCTATATTAACTCCATTAATAACAATTTCAGGAATATAATTTACATTTTCAGGAACATTAGACTCGTTTTTGAGAGAATTTTTTAATGATGGGCAATATTTATGATTTGTTGTTGGACCAATCCATGGATAATTAGTTTCAACCTTGGAAGCTGCAGAACATATTCCAAATGGAGCAATAACTCCTTCAACTTCATTAATAGCTTCAATAGCTATTTTTCCTGCTTCAAGAACAGTTTCTTTTTTTTCACACATATACCAAAAGTTAGCTCCCATAATTCCATTTGAATAACCTAACTTTGATTCAATTTTAAAGTCAGGAACAGCTATTGGAACATTTATCATTTCTCTGCCATAGCTAATTTCTTCCCATTCATAACCATCTCCACAATGTCCTACTTGTTTCATCATTCCAATATATCCTTCAGGATTTTCCGTCATATTGAAAACACTTGTAAATGGTTTAACAAGAATATCTTGTCGTATTCTATAGGATAATTCTAATTCAAATTTTTTTAAATCATCTAAACCAAACCAATATTGAACAATAGCTCCTATTCTCCCATCAGGAGTTTTATCTTCCTTTACAAAGGATTCTACTCCTCCTTCAATTCTTCCAATAACAGCTCCAGGAGTAGAAGTAGAATCATATACAGCTTGTTTTAATGTTTCATAGTCTTCAGCTGTTATTAATGCTCTAATATATTTTCCTTCAAATGCCTCAAAAAATGTATCTTCAATTAATGAATATTTATTTTCCATTTAGAAAACCTATAAATTTGTATTTTATATTTAAACTATTTAATGCATATATTTCTTAATAATTATTAATATACTATTATAATAATCATTATCTATGTTTGAAATTAGTTATTAATAAATATTACTCAATATTTAAATTATATCCAAAACAAGATTAATAAAACATTCTATAACTTAAATTTTTTCCTATTTTTCAATCTTTTATAGGTTGCAGCTATTTATTAGCTATTTAAATGAAATCATTGTGAAGGATACGTGATTAAAATCTAAAAAAAGAATAAAAACAAATTAAAATCACTGTTAATTTTTAACAATTTTAATTGAAATAATTTCAAGGTTTTTTTCATAGATTTTTGATTTGAAACCCATAAAAATTTCATAAACTAGTTTAATATAAAAAATTATTAATATAAATTATTGAATAATTAAATAAGAATAAATTTGAGCTTAATAAGATTAAATTAACTCAAAAATGCTTTTTTTATAAAAAATTAATTTTAAAGATTTTTCCATATTCTTACACTCAACTTTTTCATATTATCCTTTTTTGAATTATCTTATTTTTTATTATCTATATTAAACATAAATATGTCAATATTTTTACTATTAAAGAAATTTCAGTTAAGTATAAATATTAGTATATTCATATAATTGATTATGCAAAAACGGAGGTATAGAGATAATATGTATTTTTCAGGCACCCACTCAGGAAAAGGAAGATATGTATGTACAGATTGTTATAAACCACTATATTTAGAAGACAGTTTTGATATAATGCCTTTTTGCTCTGAATGTGGAAATCAACAATTTATAGCTGGTTAAAACTATAATTTCAAAGTATTTTTATTTTAGCTATTGAAATTTGAAAAAAAAAGAATTAAGTGTTAATGTATTATTAACAATATTTTTAAGACAATAAATGTAAGCCCAATACTTTCAACTTAAGGCTTTTTCATTAAATATTATTAAAAATCAATTATTTATTAAAAAATTGATTATAGGCAATTACCATTAATTTTCCTAAAAGATTTTTTTATTTTTCAATGAACTACTAATTTTACTGAAAAAATTTGGTAATAGCCTATCAAAACAACCTTTAATATAAAAATTTTTAAAATAGAAGATTTTCTAAGAAACCAAATAGAATATTTTAAATGTTGAATAATTTTTTGATACTGCCAAAATTTTACATCTTATCAATTATTCTTATTGAAAAAAACTTTACTAATGAGAAATATTGATTATTTATTTGAAGTTTAGATTATTTTTATTGAAGTTAAGATTATTTTTTTTAATTTTAGATTATTTTTTTTAATTTTAGATTATTTTTTTTAAGTTTTGATTATTTTTTTTAAGTTTTGATTATTTTTTTTAAGTTTTGATTATTTTTTTTAAGTTTAGATTATTTTTTTTAAGTTTAGATTATTTTTATGAAATAAATGTTATCAAAAGTTCAGTGTTTAATCTTGGTTGTTGTAAAAAAAAAAAGAAATTATTTTTTTCAGTGTTATTATTATTATTATTTTTTTGTAAAGATTAAGTTATAGCTAATAGAAAATTAGGGATTTGCATAAAAAAAAGATTAAAAATGTTAAATTATATTTATAAATGATTTAAAGGTTTAATTTAAAAACTTTAGATTTAAGTAAGGATAATAAATAATAAAAAATATAAAAATAGAAGTTAAATTAATTGATTTTATTTCAAAATAAATGAAATTTTATTCTGATGTATTTGAGGTGAAGACACGACTTGCAAATTCTGAATCTACTAAAAACATTCCATTAGAAGCTTCATTAGCCATTTTAACTTTATTCAATGCTGCAGCAGCTGATTCTTCTTCTTCAATTTGTTCAGCTACAAACCATTGTAAAAAGTTATTGGTAGCATGATCATTTTCTTCAATAGCTAAGTTCACTAAATCGTTTATCAAGTCTGTAACAACTTTTTCATGAGATAATACATGGTCAAAAACTTCAACAGGAGAATTCCATTCAAAATCTGGCTTTTCAATAGCTTCAAGAGTAACTTTTGCTCCTCTTCGAACAACATAATCATAGAATCTCATTGAATGAGATAGTTCTTCTTGAGCTTGTACTCTCATCCAATTAGCAAAACCACTTAAATCAAAATCTTCAAAATATGCTGCCATAGCTAAATACAAGTATCCAGAATACATTTCTGCATTCAATTGTTTGTTTAACTCCTTTTCCATTTTTTTACTTACCATTTAAACACCTTAAAACTTAATAAAAAAATTATTAAATGAAAATTAATTGAATTTTTGTTTTCTTTAAAATTTTCATTTTTATCCAAAAAAACTTTTTTATTTTAATAAATTTGATATTAATTTTTATATAAAATACTTTATTTATTCTATAAAGTTTATATTAATTTTTATAGTAAAATTTGATGATATTTATTACTATTTTTAACTAACAAATTCTTCTTTTCCAACTCCACACATTGGACAAACCCAATCATCTGGTAAATCCGCAAAAGATGTTCCTGGTTCAATAGAATTGTCAGGATCTCCTTCATTTGGATCATATACATAACCACACATTTCACAAGTATATTTAGGTCCATTTTCACTCATTTTTCACACTTTCCTTTATTTTTCTTATATTTATATCTATTTGATACTATCATAATTTTACCTCTTATATATTTACTTCAAAAATATTTATAAATAAGAAATATATATTATAAATAGTAAATATATATTATAATTCTGAGATATATATTATTAATATTAAATATATATTAAATTTATGAGATATATATTAT
>WRMT01000015.1 GCA_009777005.1 Methanobrevibacter sp.
AGACTCGGAAGTGTTGTGGAGAGTGTGTGTTTTTCTCCTGATGGTAAGTATATTGCTTCAGGAGGAGGATATGGGGATAGGACTGTTCGTGTTTGGAACTGTGAAAGACCTGATGAAAGTCCCAAGATACTAACTGGACACACAAGTTATATGGAGGGTGTGTGTTTTTCTCCTGATGGTAAGTATATTGCTTCAGGATCATGGGATAATACGGTTCGTGTTTGGAACTGTGAAAGACCTGATGAAAGTCCCAGGATACTAATGGGACACACAAGTACTGTGTATAATGTGTGTTTTTCCCGTGATGGTAAGTATATTGCTTCAGCAGATGATAAGACGGTTCGTGTTTGGAACTGTGAAAGACCTGATGAAAGTCCACGGATACTAACGGGACACACAAGTTATGTGAAGAGTGTGTGTTTTTCCCCTGATGATAAGTATATTGCTTCAGGATCATGGGATAGGACGGTTCGTGTTTGGAATCTGGAAACAAATGAAAAAACACAAAACCCCATAATACTGTTAAACACAGAAGAAAGGATACGGTCCTGTGATTTTTCAAATAACAATCAACAAATAACAGCAGAAGGACATTCTGGTCAGGTATTGCTTTATTCAATTGAAAACTTAAAACAGGGAATAGCTATTTCAACAGCTCTTCGAGATGAAGATAACAATCTTATCATTAGATGTAGCTATTGTGCAAAAACTATTCATACTATAAAAAAAGAAGATTTAGGAACAACTATTCAATGTCCTCATTGCAAGAAAAAATTAAAAGTTAACGAATTCACTGCAGGTTCTATAGCTATTGAAGATGAAATTGATAAAAATAAATAATTTTAATGATTCAGTAGCTAATGAAACAAAATCACCTGAAGAAAATTATAATAAAAATTTAGAAATTGATGATTTTGAAAACTTACAAAAAGGTTTAACCATTATAGGAATAGAACACAATTCTCAAAAAAGTATTGATGAAGTTAAAAAAAGCTATTCATGCTCAAAATCCTGAAGTAATAGCTATTGAACTTGATGAAGAGAGATATAATTATTTAACTGGAAATGAATCTTATCTTAAAAATAAAGTAAATGATTATATTAATTTTATAAATAATTTTGTTTTAAATCACCTTGATAATAGTGATGAGATGAAAGCTACAATTGAAGTAGCTAATGAGATTGATGCTAAAATAGCTTTAATTGATAGAGATATCCTAATTCCAATTTATAAATTTTTAAATGATTTAAGCAAGATTAAAGAAGTTAAGTTAATAATGAAGCTAGATTCTTTAGCTAATGAACAGGGATATTCTTTTGAAAAATTAGAAGAATTATTTAAAGAATTTTCACCTTCTCTATATGAAGAAAATTTTATTAAAAAAACAAACGCATTCATAGCTAAAAAGCTACTTGAGCTTGAAGAGGAAAATGTTATTGCTGTTGTTAGTGCTATAAGAAAGGAAGGCATTCAATATTATTTAGACGATCCTGATGAGATACCTCCAATGGATGTGCTTCTGGATTCTGAGAAAACTAAGAAGAAAGGATTTTTTAAAAGATAAACCCTAATAAGATAATCATATCCTCTTTAAAAATGGAAGATATAGACATTAAGCTGTTTTCAACCTTAAGCAATTTTGTTAAAAATAGTTTTAAAATGATTTATTACTACATTAATTTAAAACTTAAAAATTAGCTATTTTCCTTAAAAAACATTTTTATTCGATTATAATTTATTTAAAACTTATTAAAATAGCTAATCCCACTTATAATTAAATTACAATTTCAAAAAATTCTTTTTATCACATATTTTAAAAAGCATTGACTTTGAAAAAAATGGTGAAGAGAGTATTGTTTATTCATGGAGAAAATATTTGTCAAATCCAATAGCTAAGCTATTTTTATTTTGAAATCTGATAATAATATTATTGCTATTTCTACTGGAATTATTGAAGGTGAAGAGTTTGTAAAAAATGTGATAAAAAGATTGTGTCAAGGTTTGCCTCTCAAAAAAAATATGAGCAAAATATTTCATAATTATGATATAAAATTCATAATTATAATATATATTTCCTATAAATATGTTTTTTTTGATGCAATATTTGATTAAAAATAAATTATTTAATAAGCCTACCCTAAATATATTTCATAAAGTAAATTTATAGGAGGTATATAGTCCAGTTATATTATTAAAGAAAGAAAATTGAGGAAACAACTTTCAATTCCTAATAGCTAAGTTTTTGACTCTCGCAGGTAAATTTGAGACTAAGCTATTTATTGATTAAAAATAGGATATTTTCATCAAGTATATGAAAAATATTATACTTGTATTATAATTTTCATTGTAAATTTAAAAGAAATAAGAATAATTACAACTCATCCTGAAATGAGGAGGATATAATGGAAATACTTAATCAAAAATTAAACTATAACTATGATGCATTAGCTGATGTTTTATACATTTATGTTGTCAATTTTTCTGAAGGTGAAGAAGCTATTGAGTTAAATCCTAACATGTATCTTACTATTGATGAAGAAGCTATTCCTTCTGCTATTGAAATATTAGATGCTTCAAAAATATTAGAAACTACTAAATTTAGTTTAAAAAGAATTCAAAAAATTCATTTAAAAATTTCTATTAATAAAAATGATATAAGGGTTAATTGTTCTTTGAAAATTCCAGTACATAATAATGAATTATTAAAATCAACTAATGACACAATTATTAATGATTTGAATTTGCCTGAACTAGAAGCTAAGTTAGTAATGACCTAATAATTGTAAACTTTTTCACTAGATTCTAAAGTAGCTCGATTGTAATTATCCTGCTTCTTTAAAGACAAAGATATTATAAAATTCGCATCTAAAAATATCATTATTTCCACTTTCTAATTCTAGCATCATTCACGGTTTCAACTACATTAAATCCTTTTAGTGCTTCCATTATGCCAACAATAGAATTTGACTCATTTTCTGTTGGATTAGGATTAAATGTATCTTTATTAACTATTTTTATTTTTCCGTTAGTTAATCTTTCTATTCTTTCAAAAACAGCTTTTTTGTTATGAATTTCTTTTTTTAATATGTCATTAACTATTTTTTCTTTGGTTGTGCCATTATTTTTTGCTATTTTACTGATGGCTATAAATAAATCAGGTTCAATATTTATTTTTGTAGCATTTGCCATAATATCTCCTTAAGTTAATATAGTTTAATAATAATATTTTTTCTCCTCGTGTTAATACATGCCGATAATAATATTTTTAAAATTTTTTTGATTGGAGATTTTCCAAAAACCTAAGTCGATTA
Organism: Methanobrevibacter sp.; assembly: GCA_009777005.1. Lineage (GTDB taxonomy): Archaea > Methanobacteriota > Methanobacteria > Methanobacteriales > Methanobacteriaceae > Methanorudis. Next base: position 3,313 of record WRMT01000015.1, read on the forward strand.
TTACATTTTAATAATTATTTTAATAGAATTTATAGTTTATATAACTAATTTTTATAAAAACATTAATTAAAAATTTTAAAAAACAGTTTTTAGATAATTTCATTTAGGTTTTAAACTTACAGTAGAAAAAATTGGACCTCTTATATCAATCAACTTGTTTTCATTATTTATATAATTCATAGCTAGATCATCTAATCTTAAATTTACATCAGAAAGAGATCTGGCTATAGTAGACCTATGAACTAAGGTCGTTTCACTACTTAAAATAGCTTCCTCAATTTTATAAGCAATTTCAGCAGCTAAAGAATCTAAATACCTTATTCCTGTTGGAATTCCTTTTTGAGTAGCTTCGAAAAGGATTTGTTCTTCTTTGTTTTGATCTTTATAAGTAGCTAATTCTTCTTCAGAATAGTTGTTTATTTTATCTTCAATTTCTTTTGGAATTCCTAAAATATTTCCATCATGAATATAAATATGATTTAAGGCAGCTGGACCAAGTAATTTAGTATTTTCTTCTTTTTCAATAGCTTCAACCACAATTTCATTATTTAAAAATTCTCCTTCAAAAATTTTAAAATTACATGGAGAAGTTGTGTCTTTATTTTCCCTCCAAGTAGCTAAAATTTTCTTCATTAAAGTTTTTCCAATATCTGTAACAGGATAATAATTATAATTAAGCATTGTAGCTATTTCTCTATCAGATAAGCTTAATTTTTTATATATTTGAGGATAAACCATTTCACGAATATCTTCTACTTGATTTAAAATCATAGCTATTCTTTCAACGCCAAGACCCAAATTCATGACTTCTTTATCTATTTTATATTTTGAAAGAGCTATTGGAGAGTAAAGTCCGAATGTAGCTATTTCTACCCAATCCTTTAGTTTTGGGTGATATGCATAAACTTCTGTTTGTGTTTGTGGAATATAGTACTTAGATTTCTTTTCATCTGGAATAAATTTAAACTTAGAAAATCCAAAGTACTCTAATAATGCAACTGAAACTGCTTTACCTGTATCTAAACTTACTTCATCATCAACTATTACACAAGAAGCTGAATGATAAGTCATTAAATGACTAGCATCTTCTTTTTGCTCTCTTCTAAAACATCGATCAATTGAAAATAACTTTAAAGGAGTTTTAGATTTTTTAGATAAGTTTTCAAGTGAAATAAACCAACCTGATGTCATGTGAGACCTTAAAGTAGTGTTAGTAGCTATAGGGTCAAGTTCTTTTATTTCTGGAAAAACTTTCTCAAGAACTAGCAAACCTTCTTCATTTGAAAGTTCTAATGCATCAGCTACCTCTAAAACTAAATCATCACCATCTAAATATCCTTTTTTATATCCTCTAAAAACATCTTTTAATAAATCAAAGTGTTTATCAGTAGGTGAAAATCCTAAGTTCTTAATAGATTCTATTTTATCTATTCCAATTCCAATATCTGGTCGTGGAAGTCCAGCTAAATAAAAACATCGATCTAAAACTGCAGGAGCTTCTGGACCAAATTGACTATAAATATGAGTTTTATCAATGAATAATGGATTGATAATTTCATCAAATCCTAATCTAAGATAAGCTTCTCGTAAATTAGCTATTGTGTCAGATAATATGTGAGATTTTCCTAAATTAAATTTTAATCGTGGGTATGCAAAATCAGGGTGCGGCTCTTTAATTGTTTTTTTTGATTCTATCCAAGCTTTTTCAAAGTCTTTTTTAGCTAATCTTATAACTTTTTTTTTATCCAACTTTACACTTCCTCAAAGGAAAACTAAAAAATCCATCAATTTAAAAATTAATATTTAATCTTTCATAATGAATATAAAAAAGTTTTTAATAAATTTAAATCTAATAAGCAGAAAATAAATTTTAATTGTATTTATTTGATTTTTTTTATTAAAATAAATTCTATTTTTTCCTATTAAGTATTATCTTGTTTTTAACAAATAAATAATGTACAATTTTATTAATTATATTTATTAAATTTTATTATTTAGTATTAAATAAGAAAAAAATGAAAATATAGAAAATCATGCCCCCAATATGATAGCTATAGTCGAAAATGGAAAAAACGAAGATAGAGTAGATATTAAAAAATATAATCATAAATAAAATGAATAAACATGACTAAAATCTTTGAACTGTGTGAGAAATCTGGTTAATATTTGGAAAAATTGAAAAGGATTTGAAATCTATTACAAACAAGGATAATGTTAAAGTAATAAAAAAAATAGAATCAGAAGTTAAAATCCAAATTAGAAGAATCTAGATTAGGATTTTAAAGATAAAAATGAGAAACTATAAGAGAATATATCAAGTTTTCAAAAAAAAAATTATAATTATCGAAATGACAAAAAAGAAAGGGCGTTGTCTAATGAATTAATATTGTTTTATTTAGCTACAAGATTTTTAATGAGATAATTTTCATGAACCGTCATCTTTGATTTTAATAAAATTTCTTAAAATTAAAATTCATTAATTCAGGAGGTATGTCTGTGGTTTCATCAATAATAATTGGAAAGAATTCAAATGAAGGATCCAAATCAAGTCTTTTTAATGCTATAGTATACTCTTGTTTCACATACTCTGATTCTTTTGCATTATTCGACCAGCAAAGTATGAATAAATCTGACATGTAAATAAGTTCTTCTACTATTTTTTCATGAAAATCTCCAACTTTTGAATCAATGAAAAAATCAGTGCCTTTACCTCTAATTCCTTGCAGAGCCTTGAAAGAGTTTGCAATTTTTAAAACCTTATCTTTATCTTCTAATGAAAAGGAAATAAAAATTTTAGAAGGCCTGTGTATAAATTCCTTTCTTTCTGGCAATATTAATTTACTTATATCTTTTATAAGCTTTTTAAATTCTTTTTCTGGATTAAGATGTGCATCAATCCAGTGGTTTGGACCTATATAATACTCTATTTCATCTTGTGGTTCAGTACCATCGATATTAAATGAAAGAATAGCTTTATCATTTTTAAAAGCAAGGAAAATTTCACGTCCTACATCACGTGAATTTTGAGCAAATTTAGAAAAAACTAACACCAATACAGTAGAATGTTTAATAGCTTTATTAATTTGTCTTGCATAAGAGATTCCACCCGATACATTTCGTGGTGCTATCCAACATTCAATTTTATCCTGTTCAAGTGCATTACATATTGCATCTGCAGTTCGTTTATTTTCAATAGCATAACTAATAAAAACATCATGATCCATAAATATCACTTACAATCTAATAAGTTAAATGTTATTATAATATTATTTAATTAAACATATAACTATTTGTTTGAAATTCATTAAGAAATCAACCGGAAAAAACTCTTTTTTTTCCCAATATTTTACTCATTAGCTATAGCTATGTTCTTTTTTTAAAAAATAGTAAAAATATATTAAACTTAAATTTTAAAATTATATGCTAATTTTCACTCAATTTAATATTGTCAAAAATTACCTTTTAAAAAAAATATCATATGTAATATATTTCTTGATTAGGTTATATGTTTCTCACAAGAATATGTTTTCTGATATCTATTTTAATATAGTCATAAACGGGAAAATTGTAATTATTCTTTTGTGAAAATATCATTTAATTCCTAATAAACACGTGTATAATAGTTTTAATTTTAAAAATAAATATTAATAATTTTATTATTAAAAAAATAGAAAATATATTAAATTAAATTTAAAAATAATTGAATTTTAAGATTTTAAAAAATTACCATTAATTAAAAACTTTATTTTCAGGACTATTATATGATGAAAATTTTTGACAAATCAATTTTACTAAAAGTGAGAATAATCTAAAAAGATTTATAAAATTAAGTCTAAAATAATAGTATGGAAAGTAAAGTTATTCAATCTGATGTATTAATTATTGGTTCAGGTGGTGCAGGTTGTCGTGCAGCTATTGAAGTATCGAAACATGGATTAAAACCACTCATTGTATCAAAAGGATTATCATTTAGATCTGGATGTACGGGAATGGCTGAAGGAGGATATAATGCTGCTTTTGCCTTTGTAGATAGTGATGATACTAAAAAAATCCACTATAATGATACATTAAAGGGAGGAAGTTTTCTCAATGACCCTAAATTAGCTGAAATACTGGTTGATGAGTCTCCTGATAGATTAATTGATTTAGAAGAATTTGGAGCTCTTTTTGATAGGCAGGAATCTGGAGAATTAAATCAAAGACCATTCGGTGGGCAAACATTTAGAAGAACATGTTTTCAAGGAGATAGAACAGGGCACGAAATAATCATGGCTTTAAAAGAAGAAGTTATCAAGCGAAAAATAGCTACAATAGATGAAGTAATGATAAGTTCGCTGATTTTAGATGAAACTGGGGAAAAAGTTATTGGAGCTATTGGTTTGTCCCTTCCTGATACTAAAACAATATTTTTCCAAGTTAAGACAGTTATTTTAGCTACTGGTGGTGCAGGACAGCTATTTCCTGTAACTTCTAATACATTTCAAAAAAATGGAGATGGTTTTGCATTAGCTTGGAATGCTGGTGGAGATTTAATAGATATGGAAGAAATTCAATTTCATCCAACTGGAATGCTTTATCCAAAATCAAGAAAAGGAGTGTTAGTAACAGAAGCTGTTCGAGGAGAAGGAGGAATTCTTCTAAATAAAGATAATGAACGATTTATGGGAAATTATGATGATAGAAAAGAATTAGCTACACGTGATGTTGTATCAAGAGCTATTTACAATGAAATCAGAGAGGGTAGAGGAAATGAAGAAGGTGGAGTTTATCTTGATGTAACTCATCTTTCAAATGAATTAATCGAAGAAAAACTTGAAACCATGCTTTTTCAATTTTTAGATGTTGGGATAGACATTAGAGAAACTCCAATGGAAGTATCTCCAACTGCACATCATTTTATGGGAGGAGTTAGAATTGATGAAAATTGTGCCTCATCAATAGCTAATTTATTTGCAGCAGGAGAAGTTACTGGTGGAGTACATGGAGCAAATAGACTTGGAGGAAATGCATTAGCTGATACACAAGTATTTGGAAAAAGAGCAGGTGTTTCTGCTTCAAATGTAGCTAAAAATCTTGATTTTGATATAAATAAAGTTGAAGTTGAAAAAGAAGAGAGAAGAATTAAAAATTTTGTGAAAAAAGGAAATATTGCTCCACATGAAATTAAAAAAGCTATTCAAAAAATAATGTGGGATAAAGTAGCTATTATAAGAAATGAAAAAGATTTAAAAGATGCATTAAACCAATTAAAAGATTTAAAAACAAAATTGCAAGATATGGATATTGGTACTGAAACACATTATAATAAAAGACTTCAAGAAGGATTAGAAGTTGTTAATATGATTGAAATAGCTATTTTAGCTGTTCAATCAGCTATTATTAGAAAAGAAAGTAGAGGTGCACATTTTAGAGAAGACTATCCTGAAACAAAAGATGAATGGAAAAAAAGTATTGTTATGAATAAGAATAAAGATGTTAGATATATTAGTAGGTAACTATTCCCCAGAATGTTTTTTATTAATAATATTGATGAGAAAGTAAATTATAAAAATAATTCAATGAAAAGCATTGACAAGTAATTTCATCATCATAGGAAAGAAATATTTTAAGAAAATTCGTTAATATACTAATATAAATAATATTGACAGATTATACATGGGCAAAACCTTTATTTCTTGAAATTTCATGGGAAATTATATAATTTCTAGAATAAAGATCAAAACCTTAACACAACATGCTTTACCCATGTGCGAAAAAACAGAATATGTATTAAGGATTTAAAACTGATTTTAGAGGATTATAATAATGAAACTATTCGAAAAAACATTTGTAATTTTTATTTCAAGCACTTTCGAGGATTTCAAGATAGAAAGAAGTCTTCTTCAAAACAATGTTTTTCCAAAAATAAAAAAATTATGTAATGAAAATGGTTTTGATTTCTTACCACTTGATCTCCAATGGGGTGTGAGTGAAGAAGCCCATTTAAATCAACAAACCATGGAAATTATTCTTAATCTTATACAATATTTTAGTAATATATCTCGTACTTTTTACATGATTACCTTATTAGGGGATAAAACTGGGTGGATTCCATTACCCAACATGATTGAAAAAAAAGAATTTGAACAACTACTATTGGCAAATGTTCATGAAAAGGATAAAAAACTTTTAATAAAATGGTATCAATGTGATTTAAATAGTATACCTCCAGTATACAATTTAATGCCAAGAACAGGAAAATATATTGATTTTGACAATTGGTATGAAATCGAATCATCTTTAAAAAGAATATTACAAAAAAGTAGTTTAAAGTTATATAATCGAGATGAGATTGAAAAAAACAGATTGAAAAAATATTTTACATCTGCAGTTGAACAAGAAATATCAGTATTTTATGAAGGATCTGATAAAGAAAATATTATTTGCTTTTTCAGATCCATAGACAGCAGAAACCTGAAAATAAATGCCAAAACTATTGAGGAATATATAAGATTTTTTAATTTGAACAGCAGCATTAATATAGATTTAAATGAAAAAAATTTAAATAGTTATCTTGATTCCACTAAGCAACATAGTTTGTATAATTTAAAAGAAGTACTATCACTAATAACTCCAGATAATATCTGGGAATATCGGGGAAAAATTAAGGAAAGTAGTGAGAAATATGGAACAAATAAAATGAACGAGATACATGTGGAATTTGATATTAATGAATTCTGTAATCAAACATATTTATATTTATCAAATAGGATAAAAAAACAAATGAATTCCTTTTATGAAATGAGTTCAATAGAAAGAGAAATTAAAACAACAAACAAGTTCGTTGCTGAAAAAGCTCGATTATTCCATGGGCGAATAGATATTTTATTAGCCATTGAAAAGTATATATTAAATAATAATTCTGCTGAACCATTGGTTATTTTAGGTGAACCAGGATCTGGAAAAACTGCCCTTTTTTCTAAAGCAATTGAAAATGCTAAAAAAAGATTTCCTGACTCAAATATTATCTCTAGATTTGTTGGAGAATCATTTGATTTTATAAACTTATCGGATTTAATACTTTCTATTATCCAAGAAATTTCATTGATGTATGGATTTATATATAATGACATTCCAGATACACTTGAAGAGTTAATAAATGATTTTCATGATGTGTTGAATCGCGTATCTTCAGAATCACTGATTATTTTTATAGATGGGCTGAATTTACTGGAAAATGCTAATCATCTGGCATGGTTACCTTTAAAATTATGTGAAAATCTGAAAATCATATTGTCTTTAAACACGGATACTTTTAATAAATTTTTAGAAAAAATTTCAAAAAAATACATTTTAAAATTAAGACCTTTTAATAAAGCTGAAGGTGAAGTTATTCTTCGTAAATGGTTAACTGACACGTATAAGGCTCTAACTTATTGGCAATATGAAGAAATTTTAAATAAGTTTCAAAGCAATGGTTTACCAATGTTTTTAAAGTTAGCTTTTGATGAATCTTTAAAATGGAAATCATACACCCCAAAACATGAAACGCAGATACCCGCTACCATTAGCGATATGGTAACTTTTTTAATAGAAAAACTTATTTCAAAACATGGTACTTTGATTACAGCTATCTTAGGTTATATAACCTCTTCCAAATATGGACTATCACAAACCAGTTTAATGAACCTGTTATCAAATGATAAAGAAGTTGTGAATGAGTTAAATAAATTAGATCCAAATTCTCCCTCATTTGACGCTATTCCATATATTCATTGGATTTTATGTTACATTGACATTGAAAATTATCTAAAGAGAGTTGTTTTTTGTGATGTTCAGTTACTAAGTTTCAATACCACTTACTTTTCTGAAATTTTTCAAAAAATGTATTTAGACAAAGAAGCTAATCATTTTCATTCATTGTTAATTGATTATTTTGGAAACTCACTGCCAAATAGTACTACTTTTGAGCTTCAAGAATTAGCTTATCAATTATCAAAGTCTCACTCTTTTAAAAAGTTATATGAAGTATTAAGTGATTTAGATTTGTTTATAAAGCTTTATAATCATGATAAGTTTAGTGTTAATGAATATTGGAGCAAAATTGAGCAAAATACTCATTTTGATATTGAAGATACTTATGAAAAATACATTGAAAATTCAGATTTAAATCCTGAAAACTTGGAGATACTTAACAATTTTCTTCAGTCTGCAGGTTACTTAAAACTTAGTAAAAAGACTGTGAATTCCTATTTAGAAGACACTATACTTTTATATCCATGGAAATAACTCAAAAATAGGTATTTCCCATTTCATCAATTTTTTGTGAAATTGTATTTTCTAAGTCATTGAAAAAATATTTTTTAGAAATAGAATTTGCTTGTTTTAAAAGGTTTAAAGCTTCATCATATTTTTTGATTTCTAAATATACTTTACTTTGATTAAATAATGAAACTGCTAATCCTTCAAAGTTATTAATTTTCCTAACAATCATTTCTTCTTTTTCATGCAAATATAAAGATTGATCATATTTTTTTTGTTTTCTTAAAACAGCTCCTTGAATTCCATATGCTCTTGAAAGACCTTTTTCATGATTTATTTCTCTACATATATTTTTTTGTACCCTACTTAATTTCATTGATTCGCCCATTTTATTTTGTTCAAATAAAATCACAGCTTGGTTTCCTAAGGAGGATTGTAGAGTATTTTTAAAAAGTGATTCCCGAGATATTTTTTCTTGCTGTTTAAATTTTTCAATTGCTTTGTCTAAGTCATTTTTGGCATAATAAAATGCACCTTGGTTTCCTAAAATAACTGCTAATAAATTTTTATCACCAATCATCATCGCTTTATTTTCAAGATATTCGTAAAAAATATTAGCTTCATTTAAATCATTGTTATTATATAAAAACATTGCTAATTTAAATATTTCGGATTTATTATATTTTGAAGGGTTTTTAATCACATTTTCATATGCTTTTTTAATTTTTAAACCATGATTTTCTTCTATTTTATTCCAATAATGTTTCAAATCATATAATTCCGTGTCAAACAGCTCTGAAAAGAATTGAATATCTGTAAGAGTAGAAATAAGATCATCGAACAACTCAGACGAAAGTTGTTGCCAGGGCAATTCTTCTTTAATCCTTTTATCAATTGTCACTAATTCATATTTTTTATTTTCCATACTCTCTTTTTCATCATTGTATAAATTATTAAAATATCTTGCTAAGTTTGCATGATTCTCTTTTTTATCCTTTGGATATGTTTCATCAATAATTTCTTTGAATTGATGATGGTGAAAGTTTAAAAGAATAAAATCATCATGTTTTTTAGGTATTAAGTAAGGTTCTAAATCAGAAAAAAGCCTTGAATAAACTATGAAAGGTAATTTATCAACTTTAGGAGAATCTTCAGATTTACGTTGATTATAATCTTTCATAACTTTTTTATCATATGATAAAATATCAATTAATTCATTTTCTGCTAATCCATATCTTGAAGAAGCTAAATAACTAAGCATTTTTGAAGTTAATACTTCACCATGATTTTTTTCCATTGAAAGTCTTTCAAACATTTTTTTAATTATTTCCTGTATAGTATCATCTAATATTGTTTCATCTTGAGGAGTATATGATTTCCATGTTAATAATTCCTCAAAAGCTATTTTTAAAAATAGTGGAGACTGTCCATTCTTTAATTTATTAAATATTTCTTTTTGTTGATGTTTTTGTAGGGTTCTACATGCACTTTTTAACAAAGACTTCAAAAGTTCTTTTGCTTCTTCAAAATCCATTTCTTTTAAGAATTTAATATTTTTTTTATCAATTAGTTTTTTAATTTTTCCTGATGCATCTTCTGTTGTTGAAACAATTAGATTAACATTTTCAGGGAGTTTTTTTGGAAGCCAGGACAATTCTGTTATTTTCCCAATGTCTGAAAGTTGATTTAATCCATCAATGAATATTATTAAAGGAAGGTTATTTTCTTTAGCGTAGTTTAGTTTAGATAAAAATGTAGATAAAGCCTCTTGAAAATTATCTGGTATTTCTGAGTTTTCTTTATTGTATTTTATTGTTAATTCTTGTGAAATACTTTTTAAAAGAGATATAATATCTGATGATTCGGGACTAGCCCCAATAAATCTTGATATGACTAAATACTGGTTATTTTTTAATTGTTCACTTAAATGAGATAAAAGTGCGGTTTTTCCTGAACCAGATTCGCCTATAATAACTAATGGACTTCGATTATTTGAATTAATGTATTTTTTAATATCTTTGATAATATTAATCCTACCTACAAAGTGTTTGGATCTTTCATCTGCAAAATTTGAATGTAAATCAATTTCTTTTTGAAGTGAGTCTTTGTCTTTAAAATTATTGATTTCTTCTAAAATTGTTTCAGTCAATGCATCTTCAACATCATTACACAATTCCTCAATATGATCTTCAGTTATGATATTTTCATTATCTTTAGCAAATACATTTTTTATGGATGTGGAATAATTATGAATATTTTCTTTGGGAAGGTGTTTTTTTATTGTTTCTTTTAAATCATCTACTTTACCCAGAGTTTGTTTGTCGATTGTTCTATTTTTTTTGTCTAATTCCACAAAATCTGATAAAATTTGAATGTTTTTTTTATTATCTTTGTTATTTTCAATAAAGTCATCAAGTTTTTTAAAAAAATATTTAATATCTATTTCATTCTTGTTATTTATCTCTCTAAAAAAACAATGCACATGGCTTTCAGCATCTTTAATTTTAAAAATACCTTTTATTATTTCTTGTTCTGTAGCTGAAGTGAAATATTTTTGAATTTTTTCATCATTTATATCATCTAATTTTATGATATTATTCTGTAAGATTGTTCTTAACCTGTTTTCAATATATCCCCAAGTATTAATTTCATTATATTTAAGAAATTCTTCAAGTTTTTTTAAATCATTATTATTATCAATATTTAACTCTTTATTTTTTTTAAGAAATTTAAAAACATTATGAAGTTTTGATTTTTTAAAATCATTATTATCAATATTTTCCCTAATCTTTTTCTTTTTTAGAAATTTAGTTAATGAATTGAGACTTTTAATTAACTTATCATTTTCTTCAGTTCTTTTATCATTTTCTATTGTTAAAATTAAATCTTTTATTTCTTTTAGATGGTTATAATTTTCTAAATTTGTAAGATCTGCATAAATATCCTTTCTTACTTGTAAATCATAAACTGGAGGGATTGAATTTAAATCTAATTTAAACCAATTTAAAAGAAAATCTTTATCCTCTTTTTTAGCTATGCTACATATTTTTTCAAATTCATCCTTTTCTATTTCATAAGGTAACGGATTCCACCCATATCTGTTTCCAAGAAGTGATATAAAATTAGGTTTTGGGCTTAGAGTTTGACTTCTTTTTATCTCTTCAAAACATATCTTCATTGCTTTTTGATCTAAAACTGCTTCACTACTAACTCCCCATCTTAAATCAACAGGTTGAAAGCTAAAACCTTTTTCTTTGCAAAGTTTTTTTAATTTTGGAAAAACTCGTTTTTGTAATTCATTTCTTTCTTTCTTAAAATCATTAAATGTACTACTTATAAATACTCTGAAAGTTTTATTTGTTTCCTTCATGATTCCAACCAGTTATAAGTTTTATTAATCAACCATGCCCAATACACTTTTCGACAAAAATTTTGAAAATGTCAATCTCATTAATTTATCAATTTCTATTTAATAATCAATCATTGAAATCAAATTTATATAGAAGAGAATTATGATCTTTTTTAATAAGCTTTTTTAAGTTGTTTAAACCATTATATCTCTTTTTAAGGAGTCGTGCGAATTCTTTCCCAGTTGTTTTTTTACAAGTTTTAATTGCATTATCTCAACTCATCTAATAATTTCCATTTAATTATTTTCTCTTCTTCTTTCAGATGCCTAGAAATTTTTTCATGAATAATATTAAAATCTTTAATAGCTATTTGATTTCTTTTATCCGTTCAAAAGGATGATTTTTCCATGTTTAAATGTTTATGAACCTATGATGAAAATTATCAATCATGATCCATCAGGAATTACTACAATGGACTCCCATTTAAAGTTTTCTGGCAGAAAACTCTTCTATCAGAAAAATTAGAATTATCTTTGTAGTTTCATCTTTCATATTACATTCTCTTTAAGACAAATATAAATAAACTATAGACTATTTGCCATCAATTTTATATACTCCCCTGAAAAGTAGCGAATAATTAAAATTTTTTTTTGATAATAAAAAAATGCAAAGGAATTAAACAAAAATAATTATGCATACACCCCTAATAGACTATTAAAAAGAGAAAAAGTAATACTAAGGAATAAAAAAATAATTTTAATAGATTTTTTTAATGTTTTTATTTAAATCAAAATGTTTATCAGTAGTAACGATTACTTTTATTCTTAAATCTTCCATTAAACTAATAAAAATGAGTATCGAGAAATATCACTTAACTTCCTCTTCTCATCTCTTCTACAAGTTTCATAGCATCAAAAGGTTTATAACCTTTAATAAACCCTGCACTACCCATAAGTCTTTCTGGATCAGGATTATATGTATCTTTATTTCCAATTAAAAAATTAGGAATCTTAGATTTAGTTTTAATCTCAATTCCTATTTTTAATACTTCATTTAAAACCTTAGTTTCACTTACCCCCTCACGTTTAGCTATTTTACTAATATTTTTTAGTAAATCAGGTTTTATCTCATTAATACTGACTGCCATAAACTTCACTTATAAATTACATTAGTTAGTCTATTATATAATTTTTATCAAATTAGGGAAATGTAAATTTTTGAGTTAGTGTTTTTCTTGAAGTTTATCATTTATTTAGCATATTTTCAAATAAAAATTATTTAAGTAGTCATTATTTAGAAAAAAAGAATAATTATGGTTTAATAAAAAATTGCATGAAGAAGTCAAATTCCATGCATCTCTTAATTTAGTCCATAATATTGTTTCATGTTTGCAACAATTCCTGCAACAATGATGAAACAATTATTTTATAAATTTATATATGCTATTAAAATCAAGGACTAAGAGAAAAATTTTTCAATATTATCATGATTCAAATTATTAAGCTAAAATCTTTGGATTTATAGTGTATTTGATTTGTTTTTTATTTATATTTATTTTATTTATATATTTTAATTGATTTAGTTGTTTTAAGTCTCTTGAAGCAGTTGATTTTGATGTTTTAAACATTTGAGCATATGTTTTTAAATCTATTTCATCAATTGTTTTCAATCGTTTTAATAGCTTCAACTGTCTTGAATTTAATTTTGATTTATCTATTAAGATTTTTTTGGAATTTTTAAATATTACTTCAAAAAAACCGTTGTTTTCATTGAATACTGGCTCAGGTAAGTCAAATTCTTTCATTTTTTTTCTCATTCTTGGAATTCCAGAACCTATAACTTCCATGTAGCTAGTTCGCTCAAGTAACCTACATATTTGTCTATTCCTGTGTATTATTCTTTTTCCTAATTCGTCTATTGTTAGTGGAGGTGTTAGTTCTCCAGGACTTATAATTTCTATCCTATCTGAGAATATAAGAAAACTTATTGGTGATCCTTTAATGTTGTAATCTCTATGGGCAATTGCATTAACAATAGCTTCGCGAATAGCTTCATAAGGATATTCTCCTATATCTTTTCTTTTAAATCCATTAATTTCACTTCTAACACTAGTATTTCTGATAAAAAATAATTCTACTTCTTTTAAAGCTTCACATATTGTCATGTTAATGAATTTTTTATCAATAATATCTACTCTATCTTTTCCTTTAAATCTAACCATCCTAATTTCATTTTGCAAGATAAATTTCTCGGGGTTTTTTGAAAAGAATAGAACACCTGCATTCGTAAGGTTAGAATTTTCTTTCAAGACATTCAATCTATTTTGAAGTGTGTTTTTTATGTTTCTATCAATATCCCCTATTTTACTGATAGAAATTATTTTTAAAAAATGTTTCACTTTCTCAGTACTAACATCTTTGTAAGAAGAGTCTAATACGACTCTTTCATCAAAGTCTTTGTTTTGTAAGATTCCTTTTTTGTATAAAAATTTTTCTAAACTTCTTTGAATTTTTATTAATAAATTTTCCCTCACGAATGTATCATATGTAACTTTATGAGCTTTTTTTATAAATTTATATGTGTTTTTATCTGGTTTTGAATTTTCAAGTATGTATATAAATGTGTTTGCTCTGTTTTGAGATTTTTGGAACTGATCAAATTCTTCTTCTGTTGCTGATAGACCATTCTTATGGATTTTCCCATATTTTTCCCCTATCAGTCCAATATAGATGTCACTTCGTTTAACTTCATCTAAATATATTTCTTTTGGTGAAGCTCCATCAGCAGGGACATATTCAAATATAAATATATCAAATAATTCACTATAAATAGGTGTTTTTTCAATGAATTCCTTTATCATCAACCTCTCTAATTGAAATTCGCTTTGGTTGCTACTAAGGAATATTTTTAACTTTGTCATTATTCCATCTCAATTTTCAAGTTTCACCTTATTAAAATCACAATGGTTTTTAAAAATTTATTTTTTAAAGAATCTTAATCAATATTGAAATAAAAATTAAATAAGATATCTTTTTTTTCAGTTTTTATTTCATGTTTGCAACAATTTTTGCAACAATAATGAAATAATCTTTTTGACAATAATTGTTTCATGCTTGCAACAATTTCTGCAACAATTATGAAATAATCTTTGCAAGTAATAGTTAATAAGTTTTTTGACAAATTTTTCATTTTTGTTATATTCATCAGAACTTTCTTCTTTTATTATGTTATCTTCATTCTTATTTCAACACCTTTATTAATTCAGTTAAAAGACTATGTAAACCTACTGGGGATTTTTGAAAAGGTTGTGTTTTTGGCTTTGAAAAAACGGTTTTATTCTGTTATAATTTAAAATGATAGAGTTTACTTTA
>WRMT01000016.1 GCA_009777005.1 Methanobrevibacter sp.
TATAATTTATTTTTATAAAAAATATTATTAAAAATATAAATATTAAAATTAAATAGATTATAAGAAACTATAGCATATTTCAACATTTTTACAGATTTTTTTAAAAGACATATGTTTTCTAAAAAATTTGTTCAAAATTTGGATTTTCATGAAAATAAATTTACAAACCACTATATTAATATAAAAACTTATGAAAATTTAAATGATAAATTAAGATGAACACTATAGTTTTAATTGGATTTAAAACATGTTTACTATTTATTTTTCATTATTAAAGCAAAAATTTTTGAAAATTATCTATTGATACGAAGTAACTATTATAATGAATTATTAACTAAATATAGCA
This sequence comes from Methanobrevibacter sp., assembly GCA_009777005.1. GTDB lineage: Archaea > Methanobacteriota > Methanobacteria > Methanobacteriales > Methanobacteriaceae > Methanorudis. Next base: position 347 of record WRMT01000016.1, read on the forward strand.
CAATACTAAATTTTTGGCATAAAAATACTCAATTTTATATATTCGGAGAAAATTCGTGCCAAAAATTAAGTGTTGGACTTATACTACTAACATTCTCTTGAGCTAAAACTTTGATACAACTTTTAGTAGATATTTTCATAGCAACAGAGGTAATAGTTATGAAAGTAAACAAAAACTTTCAAAAATATAAAAATTCAGTTTTTATATATCTGATTAATCTAAAATATTTCATAATCTCTTAAAAATTTCTTTTTAGGGATCCTAATTCTCCAACCGTTTTTTGAAATTCGATCATAGTGTTTTGGAATTTTTCACCTTCAGATGCTGAAATCCATTCAAATCTGAATCGTTCTTTTTCAATACCAAATTCCTCAATAATATCCCCAACCATATTAGCTCTTCTTCTCCATTTATAATTTCCAGCGGCATAATGACAATCGCCCATATGGCAACCTCCAACAAAAATTCCATCGGCTCCTTCTTTAAATCCTTTAAGAATCATTGAAAGACTAATCCTACCTGAACACATAACTCTAATTATGCGAACATTTGTAGGATACTGCATTCTTGCGGTTCCTGCAGTATCAGCACCTCCATATGAACACCAATTGCAACAAAATCCTAAAATTTTAACATTATTTATCATACTATCACTTTATAAAAATATTAATAATTTACATGTATATGGTTTTAATAATTGAATTTAAACATTCTAATTTATAATTCTGGTACTCCTTATTCATTTTCAGGACTATATAATGGAGGTAATTCCTCACTAAATCCAGGAATATAACCTGTTTTTTCCCTATATTTCTTCTGTAACCTATCATAAAGTCGTGAAAGGGGAATTTCCATGGGACAAACATCTTCGCATTGACCACAATTAATACAACTAAAGCTCATATGACCCAATCTGATTCCTTGGAATGTTAACGGATCTGGGGGTGTTAATTTACTGTCTGAATTTAATTTATTAATTTCACAATCGTTACACCAACAAATTGGACAAACGTCACGACATCCATAACACTCAATGCATCTATTCCAGTATTTTTCCCACTTCTCTAATGAAGGATATTCAGTTTCTAAAAGTTTAATTTCAGATTTCTTCATAAGTTTTATCATTATTTTTTCCAATTTCTCTCTAATTTCTATCTGTTTTTTTGAGGGAGTTTTAGACTCTATGAATCCAGCTTTAATTGCGTCTTGCACTAGTTTTTTTCCTTTTTCGGTTAATATTTCTACAAAAGTCCATCCATCACTTGCTCCCCAATTTCCACAGGCAATATCTGTATTTCTGGGAATCATTGTTTCACAGCGTTGACAATTTTCACGCCTTCCCCACCCTTCTTCTTCCATGTCATCAATTTTTACTCCTTTTTCAGTTCCATCCTTAAGTTCAATTATAATCTGCCCTTTATCTATTTCTTCTTTTATTACATCATCAGGGTTAACTTCATAAAAAAGTTCAAACATCTTCTTAGCTGAAAGGGGCATAATAGTTCCCCCACAATTAAGACCAATGATGTATAAATTCTCTCTATCAAAACGATTTCTTTTTTCTAGCTCAGTTAAAGCCATAGCATCACAAGGTTTTGTAACAACGGCTAATTTAAAATCATTCAAAAACTTTGAAACTAAGTTTCCGACCATTGTTGGAGCACAATGAAGAGATCCTGCGGTTTTAGCTATATCTTCAGAGTTTTCAATAACTATTGGAACACCATCGTAAATATTATCATATTTAGCTATTGTTAAAACATTATCCACAAGATCTGTTTCTAATAAATATTTTAAAATTCCAGTAACTGATCCTCCACATTCACCTAACTTACATATTTCATCGCTTTTTGCTTTAATCTCTAAAAATTCTGAATCCATTTAAACACCTTCCTTTAATTCTTAATCCAAATTTTTTGAAATTTCATCAAATACTTTTTCAATGGGGAATACTCCTTTGTTCATGTCGATAATCTTTTCAAAATTTTGAAGTTCACCTATTGTGTTAGTAAAACTACCATTTTTTTCAGCCCAAGATGGAATAGGAATGATATAATCAAAAATTTCCATTGATTCTTTGAATGAATCGTTTAAAGATATCATATAATCTAAATTGTTTAATTCAAGATTAATCTCATCATCTAGCAAATTATCCTCAGGATCATTTTTAATAATTATTAAAACCTTTATACTACTAATCATGGATAATAACTCATTTTTATCAAGTGAAGTTAGATAATTCATACTTCCATAGCTATTTGCTTCAGGCAGTATTGGCAAAATTTTTGCATTATTCCTATTAGCAATATCTATAATTTCTTTATAATTCTCTTTAGCTTCTAGTTTATTGAAAATTATAACAGAATTTCCATGAAATTTATCTTCAATTTCTTTTGGAAATTTGCTTAAAAACTCTGATATAGAGGAAAATTTAAAATAATTATCAGAGTTCATTGATGTGATAGATTTATCTGTATAATCTGCAGAGAATATTTTAGTCCCTTTATCACTTGCAATGACAATTCTTCTACCAATAAGAGGATTTTCCAACAATACATTCCCAATAATAAACACAAATGAAGCATTATTCACTTCATCATAATCTGAAATCATTATTTCTTCATCAATTTTTGGAAAATTATGAGTGTAAACACCAATCTTTTCTATTCCATTATCCTCTGCAAAATTTTTAATAACTTCATTTTCTTCATTTGTACTTTTTCCAGAGGATAAAATTCCAATTTTATCCTTTGAATAAGAATTTATTATTTCTGAAATTGAATTTATCACGGTATTCCAATCAGATTCTATTAATTTATTCTGTTTTTTCTTTAATGGAATAGAAAAATTATTTTCTTCAATTAATTTATAAGAGTCTCTTCCTCTCAAACAATTTTTTCCTTCATTAATGTGGTGACCTTTATATGGATAAGTTCCAACGATCTTTTCATTGTGATTGATTAAGTTTATACCACAACCTACACTACAAGAAGGACATATACTATGTTTCATTAACATTATTATCACCTAATTTACTTAACATAATCTAATACATTAGTGAACATTATACTCAATAAATTTAAAATCATTACAGCCTTTTAGGCACTGTCAAAATTAACTGTCGAGTTATTTGAGAATTCATAACCTGGTTAAGTTTAAAATGTATTCCATATTTTTTCACAAAAAAGCCAGGTTTTAAGTCAGCGAATTTTACACAGCCCTTATTTCATATGTTCTTATATTTTTTCAATACTTTTTATTATTGGGTACTGTAAACTTACTGAGGATTTACCATTAAATTTTTTACAACTTCCCAATAAAATTTCCATTACCTAGAGGGCGATTGAAATTCATGTGATTTGATAAGTTTTAAAATACTCAAATCTTAGTAGCTTTAACCACCCTTTTTATCTTATTTAGAAACTCTTTTTTTGACTCAATTTCAAATAAATAATCTTTTAAGGTTAAATATTTCCATTAGTATCTTTAAATTCTTTGATTTTCTAAATTAAAAATAATTAAATAAATACCTGGGTTTTTAAAAGTTATTAAAAATCATGAGAATCCAAAAAACCGAATTATATAGACCACCTCCATGTAGGTATAAAGAATAAGAATAAATCCATGTCATAACTTAGTTTTGATTAATAATTCTTTAATACTAATACTCATATATAGATTACTATAAATAAAATTTAATAATTTAGTATTAATTTAAGAAATTTATAAAAAAGTATAGTCTTCACGAGGATAAAATAGTGATGATAACTTCCAAATAGAACTATATAATGTAGTGAAAAAGTTTTGCAATGAAATACATTGAAAACTCCTTAGGAATTATTAAAAACAAAATTTTTTGGCTCTGTCAAAAAGGGTGGTGTTAGAAAAATTTTCAATGCATCTTAACAGATTTAATAATTTTGAAAACATGATTATTTGCTATTTATTTTCAAAATAGGTTGTGAATAACCATTTTTCTAGTATTATTAAAATGGAAATTATTAATACTAATTTTTCCAGCACCTTGATTTTTGACGGTGCTAAATAATGGTGCAATAGCCTCAAATAAAGAAGAATAATAATTTTTATTAGTGAATTAATTAATTTAAAAAAATTTATAAAATTTAAAAATTCCAATAAGTTATTAATAATGAAAAAATTAATTTTGGAAAACAATATTATAATATTAAAAAGATAATTATATTGTAATTTTTGAAATATTATTATTAGAATATTACTTGATTGTTAAGTGTATCATACAATTAGTTATTACTATAAATTAGGAGTTGTTTAAAATAGAAGAAATTATTTTTAAAACAAAAAATTTAGTTTTCAATGATTCTATTCATTTTCCAAATATTAACATTCCTAAAAATAAAGTTACATTTATTGTAGGAAAAAGTGGAGCTGGAAAAACCACTTTATTAAAAATGTTCAATGGAACATTAACTCAAAGTAATGGAGATATTTTTTACAATAATACAAATATATTAGATATTGAAACAATTAAATTAAGAAAAGAGGTTTTACTCATAAGTCAAACTGTTTTCTTATTTGATGGAACAATTAGGGATAATTTCAAAGAATTTTATAGCTATCGCCAAGAAAAAGCCCTTGAAAATAGTAAAATTAAGCTATTTTTAGATATTTGTCACTTAGATTTTTCTTTAGAGAAAAACTGTAATGAAATGTCAGGTGGAGAAAAACAAAGATTGTATATAGCTATTTACTTATCATTTAAGCCAAAAGTTATAATGCTTGATGAACCAACATCTGCATTAGATGAAGAAAATTCTCATGAAATTATAAAAAACATTTTATCATTTTCAAAGGAAAATGGAATAACAGTAATAATTGTAAGTCATGATAAAAAACTTTCGGAAGTTTTTGCTGATAATACAGTTTTAATAGAGTGAGTAAATCTTTCGAATGTGTATTATTGGCTAATTCGTTGCTTGTTAATCATTGTTTATAACATTTGCATATATTAAATAGTTAAGGTGAAATAAATGGAAGGAGCAATTCAATTAAATATAGTACAATTTAGTCTGGTTTATCTCCTTTTAATTATTGTAGTAGCTATAATGAAAAAATCAAATATTAAAAAGACTAAGCTACTTATTGTCTCAAGTATTAGAATGTCGGTGCAGCTTACTTTAGCAGGATTAATTTTAACTTATATCTTAAATAACCCTAATCCTGTCTTCACTTTAGCTTATCTTCTCGTTATGTTAGTATTTTCAATATACTATGTTTTATCTAAAAATAAGGATATAAACAATCGATTTAAGATGACAATAGCTATGTCTCTGCTTTTAACATGTTCATTCATGATAATATTCTTTGTAATGGTTATTGTAGGTATAGATATTTTCAATCCTCAGTATAGCATACCGTTAGCTGGAATGATCATTGGAAACTCTATGACAGGTATTACTTTAGCTATTAAAGTATTTAAAGAAAATATTTCATCTGAAAAAGTTAAAATAGAATCTCTTCTAAATTTAGGAGCAAGCCCTGATAAGATATTAATGCCTTATGTTAATAATTCTCTTGAAACTGCACTTTTACCTACAATTAACTCGATGGTTGGAATGGGAATAGTTTTTTTACCTGGAATGATGACTGGACAAATACTTTCAGGAACTCTTCCATTAACATCAATAATGTATCAAGTAGCTATTATGATTGCAATTTGTGCTTCAGTTTGTTTAGCTATTTTCTTTTCACTATATTTTGGATATAAAACTCTTTATAATAAAAGAAATCAAATTACATATAGTTAATGTCAAGATAATTCTTTTAAAAATTTTTATTATTTTTTTCATTTTTCATATTAAATTTGCAAAATTGTGAGTATTTTAGTAATCTATAAAATCTAATAATTATATATTATAATAAAAATAATTTAATAAATAAAAATTTTGTCTTAAACTTATAAAAATAAAAAATTTTTTATTAATTGTGAGATATAATATTTAAAATCATCAAAAACTTTATTATGTAGATAACAAAATAATTACTATAAATTAGTAACTAATAATTAATTTATCTTTTTAAATTAATTTATCTTTTCGTAAATACAATTGATGTAATTTTAAATAATTGAATAATGAACAGATTAATTTAATTAAGAAAACATTCAATAGAATTTTATAAAAAATATAGGTTATTACAAATACTTTTTTCACTAAAATATAGTAGTTCTGTTATAAATAATAAAAACTTCGTTTTAAATTTATAAAAATTAAAAATTTTTATAAATAAACAAAATTTTAGAAATTATTAGGTAATTACCTATAGCTATGGCTAGACAATCTTCAAAATTGTTATTTAATTGGCCATTAATTTGATGTGTTAATATGAAGACAACAATAAGCGTAATAAAAGCAGATGTTGGGAGTGTTTCTGGTCATGGTGTAGCTCACCCAGCTTTGATAGATAAGTGTGATGAAATATTAGCTAAAGCTTTAGAAGAAAGCATTTTAGAAGATTATTATATAGCACGTTGTGGAGATGACATTGATCTTATAATGACTCATAAAAATGGGGAAGAAAACGAAGAAGTTCATAAAACTGCTTTTGATGCATTCATGCAAGCTACTGAAGAAGCTAGAAAATTAAAATTATATGGTGCTGGTCAAGACATATTATCTGATACATTTTCTGGAAACATTAAAGGAATGGGTCCAGGAGTAGCTGAAATGGAATTTAAAGAAAGACCAAGTGATCCTGTAATCGTTTATTGTTGTGATAAAACTGAACCTGGTGCATTTAACTTACCATTATATAGGATATTTGCAGACCCTTTTAATACAGCAGGGCTTGTAATAGATCCAAGCTTACATGATGGGTTCAAATTTGAAATCTTTGATGTAATGGAACACAGAAAAGTAACCATGAGTTGTCCTGAAGAAGCATATGACTTACTTGCTCTTTTAGGCTCTACTGGAAGATATGTTATTAAAAGAGTCTATAAAAAAAATGGAGAAATAGCTGCAAGTGTTAGTACAGAAAGATTAAATTTAATGGCAGGTAAATATGTTGGTAAAGATGATCCTGTAGCTATTTGTCGTGCACAATCAGGATTTCCTGCAGCTGGCGAAGTTATTGAACCATTTGCTTTCCCTCACTTAGTAGGTGGATGGATGAGAGGTTCTCACAATGGTCCTTTAATGCCAACAAGTGAAGATGAAGCTAATCCTATCAGATTTGATGGACCTCCAAGAATTATTGGTTTAGGATTCCAAGTTTCTGACTGTAAATTAATTGGACCTGTTGACTTATTTGATGATCCTGCGTTTGATAATACAAGAAAACAAGCTGCTGATATTGCAGAATACATGAGAAGACATGGTCCATTTGAACCACATAGGTTACCTTCTGAAGAAATGGAATATACTTCACTACCTGGAGTGTTAGAAAAATTAGAAAGTAGATTCAGTAAAATGGAATAATTTACTTTATAAATTACAGTTCACATGTCACTAGCTAATAATTAATTTATTATATTATTATTTAGCTAATTACTTTGTTAGTATTATTATTTTTTTATAATTAATTTTTTTATTTAAATTAATTATAAAAATTTCTTATTTTTCTTTTATTTAGTGTCTTTAATTTTATTTTTTATTTTTTTCATTTTTTTCCAATAAATTGAGCTTGTATATAGCTAGAATCTAGCATATATTATTTAATTAAAGATATCTCAACTTGTTTTTAGACATTTTTTTTATAAGATTTAATTATAGCTCCTATGTTAATATTTAATTATTTTGTAGATTTTGTAGTAAATATTGGATATAATTCATAAAACAGTTTTATTCTTCTTTTAGTTATAGCTATTTATTCTTCTAAATTTTGAATGTACTATATAAAGTTTTCGGATTAACTTTCTAAGTAACCTTTATATTAAGTTCATTCCAAATTTATAAACAGTACATTAATGGTAATATTATGTCAGTTCATTAAGGTACATTTAAATTAAACTTTGAATAGGTACATTTAATTTAAACATTGAATATGCGTGATTTAATTTAAACATTGGATATGCATGATTTAAATTAAATTTTGAATAGGTACATTTAATTTAAACATTGAATATGTATGTATCGTAAATAAATCTATAATAAATAGAGGAGGAGACTCTATGGCTGAAGATGATGTAAAGATTGTGATGTTTTGTTGCAACTGGTGTTCCTATGGTGGAGCAGACACTGCAGGTACAGCAAGAATGCAATACCCCCCTAATATAAGGGTTATTAGAGTTATGTGTTCTGGAAGAATTGAACCTCAATTTGTATTGAAGGCGTTTAGAGAAGGAGCAGATGGAGTAGTCATAGCTGGATGTCACCATGGTGACTGCCATTATGATGCAGGTAACTATAAATTAGATCGTAGAATGAGACTAATTTACAAATTAGCTGAAGAAATGGGAATTGGAAGAGAAAGAGTTTATCATGATTGGATTTCTGCATCTGAAGGTGAGAAATTTGCAGATACTGTTAAAATGATGGTAGACCGTGTTAAAGGATTAGGTCCTGCACCATTAAAAGAACAATTAGATGCTGAAGCTTAATTGGAGGAAAAATAATGGCAGAAAAAGCAAAAATAGGAACTATGTGGCTAGGCGGATGTTCTGGTTGCCACTTATCTATTGCTGATTTTCATGAATCTTTATTAGATGTTTTAGAATTAGCTGAATTTGAATTTTCACCTGTACTCATGGATACTAAATATGATGAAGTACCTGAATTAGATGTTTTAATCGTTGAAGGTGGAATAAGGAACGAAGAAAATAGAGAATTAGCTGAAATGCTAAGAGAAAAAGCAAATTTCATTATATCTTATGGAACTTGCTCTGCTTATGGAGGAATTCCAGGACTTGGTAATTTACATACTGTAGAGGAATTACAAAATGAAGCATATATTAATTCTCCAAGTACTGTTAATCCTGATGGAATTATTCCAAATGAAGAAGTTCCTCAACTAGAAAGTAGAGTTAGACCATTAGCTGAGGCTGTTGATGTGGATTTAGTAGTTCCAGGTTGTCCTCCAAGATCTGATGTTGTTGCAGAAGCTGTTGTAGCATTATTAAAAGGGGAAGCTGTTGAATTACCAACTACTAATCTTTGTGAAGTTTGTCCAAGAGAAAAACCACCTGAAGGTTTATCAATGGACTTCATTAAGAGACAATTTGAAATCGGAAAACCTGAAGAGGATTTATGTTTAATCCCTCAAGGATTAATTTGTATGGGTCCAGCTACTATATCATTATGTGGTGCTGAATGTCCATCTGCAGCTATTCAGTGCAGAGGATGTTATGGTCCTACTTCAAAAGTCATGGATCAAGGTGCTAAGATGATTAGTGCTATTGCTTCAGATTATGGTATTGAAGAAGATAAAACAATTGACCCAGAACAAGTAGCTGAGCAATTAGATGATATTGTTGGTACATTTTATACTTACACCTTACCAGCTGCTTTAATACCTGCAAAAATGCAAAACGGGGGCAAATAAATGGTAAAACTTACTATGGAACCTGTAACTCGTATTGAAGGACACGCAAAGATTACTGTACATCTTGATGATGCAGGAAATGTTCAAGATACTAGGTTACATGTTATGGAATTTAGAGGATTTGAAAAGTTCATGCAAGGACGTCCTGTGGAAGAAGCTCCACGGATTGTTCCAAGAATTTGTGGTATCTGTGATGTACAACACCACTTAGCTGCTGCAAAAGCTGCAGATCAATGTTATGGTTTTAATGATGATGAAATCTTACCTGCTGCATACAAAATGAGAGAACTCATGAATTGGGGATCTTACATGCATTCCCATGCACTTAGTTTTTATTTCTTATCAGCTGCAGATTTTGTTATTCCAGATGCAACAAGAAAAAACAGAAATGTTTTCCAAGTTATTAAAGACATGCCTGAAGTAGCTTTACAAGCTATTGAAATGAGAAGAAATGGTTTAGATATTGTTAAAGCTGTTGGTGGAAGACCAATTCACCCTACTTCTTCAACTCCTGGTGGTATTTCTACTGAACTTGATGCTGACACTCAAAAAGATTTACTTGGTAAAGCTCAAAAGAATGTTGAATTAGCTCAAGCAACTTTAGATTTAGCTATTCCTATTTTTGAAGAAAATATCGAATTAGCTTCTACTCTTGGTAATTTTGGTGATACTAGACACTGTGGTATTGTTAACGACGGTGTTTGGGATCTTTACAATGGAAATGTTAGAATAAAGAGTAAAGATGGTTCTAAAGTAGAATATGAATACAACAACCTTGAATACTTAGATATTGTTGCAGAACATGTTAAACCTTACTCCTGGTTAAAATTCCCTTACATTAAAGAATTAGGCTACCCTGAAGGTATTTACAGAGTTGCACCATTATCTAGGATTAATGTTTGTGATAAAATGCCTGATGCAGCACCTCTTGCTCAAGAACGTTTAAATGACTTCCGTAAAGCATTTGGTTATGCTCAAGCACCATTACTCTACCACTGGGCAAGATTAATTGAGATTGTAGCTTCAGCTGAATGTGCAGTTTCACACTTAGAAGGAGATTTATCCGGTAAGAAGTTCCCAGATGCAATTGAAAGAGTAGCTGGTGAAGGTGCAGGTATTGTCGAAGCTCCTCGTGGAACTTTAATCCACCACTACAAAACTGATGATGATGGTTTAATGACCAATGTCAATATTATAGTTGCAACTATCCAAAACAATCCAGCTATGGAAATGGGTATTCAAAAAGTAGCTAAAGACTACATTAAGCCTGGTGTGGAAGTAGATGATAAAATTTTCAACTTAATGGAAATGGTTATAAGGGCACATGATCCATGTTTATCCTGTGCAACTCATACAATGGATAGTCAAATGAGATTAGCTACTGTAGAAGTTTATGACGGTAAAGGTAACTTAATACAAAAGCTTTAAGGAGTGTAACGAATGATCGTAGTCAATCAAGAAGACTGCATCAAATGCGGAGCATGTGAAGGAACTTGTCCCTCATCAGCTATTGAACTAGAGAACCAACAGGTTGTCTACTGTGATATCTGTGAAGGAGAACCTAAATGTACTGACGCTTGCCCAAATGGTGCACTCACTGCAGATGAATTACTCATTGAAGAAGGAACTACTAAGGTAAGGATAGTATACAATCCAGCTAAATGTAAAGAGTGTGGAGATTGTGTGGAGATTTGTCCTCCTAAAACCTTGAAACTCTGTGACTGTGAAGGACCTTTACCTTTAAAAGGTTTCTGTGTAATGTGTCAAAAATGTGTTGATGTTTGCCCCGTAGGAGTAATTGGAATCCCAGGAGTTAAAGAACCAGAAACACGTGATTTGGATATTGACAGTCCAATATTTATTAAAGATTGTGTTGGATGTAGTACTTGTGTATCCGAATGTCCTGTTGATGCTATTACTCTTGCTGAAACTGGTGGAGAAATAGAAATTGATGAAGATACTTGTATCAAATGTGGAGTCTGTTCACAAACTTGCCCATGGGATGCTGTATTTATTTCTAAGATAAAACCAGAAAAACGTACAAAAGAAATCAAAGATTTCACATTAGATGAAGACAAATGTATTGGTTGTAATAGCTGTCTTGATATTTGTCCTGGTGACTTCATTGAAGGAACATCTAGTTTATCAGTAGAACTTCCAGATATTTGTGCTGCTTGTAGTTTATGTGAAAAAATCTGTCCAGTTGATGCTATTAATTTAGATGTTGAATGGGGAGATGCAAAACCTGCAAATGAAGAAGGTACTGTAAACAATCCTGAAAAATGTGATTTCCTAGGAAAGTGTGCAATCGCATGTCCATCTGAAGCTATTCGTGTAGTTAGAAAAGATGGCGTGGAAATGCCTCTTAATGGTCAAACCAACAAAGATCCATCATTTAACATGTGTGTTAGATGTGGGGCTTGTGCTGCAAAATGTCCACAAGGTGCTTTAACTTTATCTGCTATGGATAAAGTAATTAATGGTGAAATTGTTGCAAGAAACAGAATAGTTTTCAACCCATCATTATGTGAACAATGTGAAACTTGTGTGGATGTTTGTCCATATGACATGTTGAAAATCAAAGATGAAGGTAATTTACCTCTTGTTGGTTTCTGTACTTTATGTGAACAATGTATGGAAGCATGTCCTAAAGATGCAATGGAACTTAAATAAACGAAGAGAAATAATATATATTTAGATGGATTTCCCATCTAAAATCTTTTTTTTATTTTGCAGATAAATTTTCTAATTTTTATTGTTTTTAATTAACTTGAGACTTTTTTTTAATTTAATAAATAATAGAATTCAAGACAAAAATTCTCGCATTTTAAATATTTTTTTTATTCTTTTGTTTTATATTAATTTTTTAAATTATTTATTAATTATTCTTAATTTTAAATATAATAACCTATATTTCTTATTTTTTTTAAATTAGACTATTTTATACATTGAAAATAAATTTAATAATATTTTACTTATTTTTTTAAATATAAATAAAATTTTTCATCTGAATCCATTAAAAAAAGCATTTTCAATGAATATTAATTAAAACTTTTTATATCTCTATTAATTATTTTAGAATAAATTTTTATTATTATTTTTTTTATTATTATTAATAATTTAACAGTTATAGCTAATCAAATTAAATATCTTAATAAGGATTAAAATAAGACAGAAATGCATTGGTAAGTATATAATGAAGAATTATGACATTTAATAATGATTGAATCGTTTCTTATAGATAATGTATACAATTAAACTTACAAGTCCTATAATTGTAAATGCAACAAGTCCTCCTAAAAATGATATTTGATTAAATATGGTGTAAACATTACCAAATTGCCAACCAATAAAACCAAAAATCATTGATCGGGTTAATCCTCCAAGGAATGTGATTAGTAAATATTTTTTTAAGTCATATCTAATTATTCCACAAAAAGCACTAGTAACTACACTTGGTATAACTGGTGTTGTTCTTATTATATAGAGAATTAAATAATCTTGTGACTTATTTTCAAATTTTTTCTCTATTTCTTCCATATGTTCCCACTTTAAAGACAAATATTTTCCCCATCTAGTTATAAATGGTTTTCCAATATAAAAACATGGAATATATGTTATAAAGGACCCTATGGTCATTCCTAAGGCAAGAGGAATAGCTATAATGAAAAGAAGGCTTAAAATAGAATTAACGTCAATAAACTGGTCTTTAAGTAAAAGGAAGCTACTGCTAACAATAATTGCAGTTGAAGGTATGGGAATAAATTCCTTTATCAATCCTCCAAGAAACATTCCAAAAGCCCCATAATCCATAATTATGGATTGTAATTGATTTATTATTTCTTCTAACATAACTTCACTTTGGTACGGCAGTAACCTAATCAGAATTTTCATTGGGTTAAGTGCAGGGTATAATTCACATGAAACTTTAGTGCAGGATATAGTTTACAATGAAAAGAATGTGGAGTATTTTTGTAAGGATTTTACTCTATTTCGGCAATGATTAATTTATGTTCTTCTAAATCCAGTTGAACAAATTTCCCATAAACAATTTTTTTTTCATTTAAGATATCAGTCATAGCTATTTTTTCACCATCTATATCAATCCTCATTACATCTTCCATTAACAAATCTCCATGTATATTGTAAATATTTGATTCACACATAATTAAAACCTCATTTAATCAACTTACTATTAGAATTATAAAAGAAATTTTTCATTAAATTATCACTAACATTTTTTCATTCATTAGCTAATTTTGATATTCATCATCAATTATTATAACATTTCCATGAGATATGGTCATGGTAGCTATTCCTTGATATTTCCAATTTTCAAAAGGACTATATTCTGCCTTTGAATAAAATGTATCTATATTGAATTTTCCTTCTTTTTTTAAGTCTATTATACAAAAATCAGCATCATAACCTATTCCAATTTTTCCTTTATTAGCTATATTGAATCTTTTTGCAGGGTTTTGAGACATTAGTTTAGGAATCAATTTAATATCCATATTGCCTCTATTTACTTGGGTTAATAATAATGGGAGGGCTGTTTCTAAGTTAGGAATACCAGGACTAGAATCCCAAAGTCCTTTTTGTTTTTCATCTAAAGAATGAGGAGCATGATCGGTTCCAATCATATCAATATTTGATAAGTCATCTGTTGTTATGTTTTTTCCTTTTGGTCTAAGTGGAGGATTTGTTTTAACCAAAGTTCCAAATTTTTTATATGCAGTATTATCAAAAAATAAATGATGTGGTGTTATTTCTGTTGTAAAATCTATGAAAGAATTTGCTACAGGATTCAAGATTTTTAGTGCATGTTTAGTACTTATGTGGCAAATATGAATGGGAACTTTATGTTTAAATGCTAAAAGCTGTGCATAAAAAACTGCAGTTGATTCTGCCATTGATGGTCGAGCATCACTGTAATGGCTTGTCATATCCTCATTATTATGTATTAATTCTTTATATCGGATTGTATTTTCTTCAATTGTCTCCTTATTTTCACAATGTAGAGTAAGGGGTATAGGTTTTTTAAGTTCATTATTGCTATTGTTGTTGTTATTATTATTAATTAGAGAGATATTTTTAAAGATTTCTTCAATTTCAATAGGATCATATAAATCCATGAATATTTTAAAGGACGCAGGGTTTAGTTTAGCTATTTTTTCAAGTTCTTTTAAATTATTTACTCCCGCATGAAGTCCAAAATCAATAACACTTTTTTTTGCAACGATTTTTTTTTTCTCTTTGAAGTTTTTAGCAGTATTTGTAGAAGGAACCGTGTTTGGCATATCTAAAACACATGTAAATCCTCCATGAGCTGCAGCTAAACTTCCAGTTTTAAAATCTTCTTTATAAGTTAATCCAGGATCTCTAAAATGAACATGAGGATCAATCAACCCTGGCAAGACTATTTTTCCCATAACATCAATTTCATCATCTGACTTTAAAGGTTGTTTAGATATTTCAGCTATTTTAGTATTATTTATTCCAATATAATAGAGTCCTGATTTATCTATAAGTTTACAATTTTTTAGTAATAAATCATTCATTTTCAATTCCCTTATTTTTTTTTCGCTTGGTTTATTTCAGAAACCGTGAAATAATTACGAGTTCACTAAACATTAACATGAATTTGGAGAAAGTTTAATAAAAATCTCATATTTTTAAATTTTTTTAAACATTATCTATTTCAATATATCTTTTTGAACAAAAATAATTTTTTCCTAAAATGTATAATTCATTTGTTTTTGATAGAGTATATTAATTATCTTTTATATGCTTATTTTGTTGTGTCAAAAATTCGCCTCTTTTAAATATATATTATGTAATATATTTTTCTTTATTTTAATATATTTTTCTTTATCATGATATATTTTTCTTTTTAAATTGTTTATTGATAAAAATATTGAAAGATGTAAAATTTTGACATCTCTAATAAAAAAATTCATGCTTTTAGAAAATTTAATTTAGCAAAATATTATAATTAAAAAAACAAATTATATTTATGTCTTCAGATGAACTGAAACCATCAAGAGGCTTTGTAAAAGAAATCATAAAAAGAGATAGAAATATATTCTTTAAAGATTTTTTAGATTCTATTTCTAAAAATGATAAAAATGATATAAAAGATTCATCATTAAATATAAAAAAATTAATGGATAATGAAAATTATTTAAAAGATTATTTGAATAATATTAAAATTCTAAATAATGACATTGTTGAGGGGCATGATGAACCCCATTCTAATAAAATATTGGTATCTGATTTCACTGAATACAATCCTCTTCACAATGGTCATTTTCATTGCATGAAAGTAGCTAAGTCTAAAAATCCTAATGGGATATTTGTAGCTATTGTACCTGGACTTTTTGAGAGAAGTGGTAGAGGTGTTCCCTATATGTTAACTCGCCAAGCAAGAGCTGAAATAGCTATTACTGTCGGAGCAGATATTGTGGTAGAGGGACCTCCAATGGGAATCATGGGTTCTGGGCAATATGCAATATGTTTAGCTAAAATGTTTAAGGCATTAAACACTGATTTTATTCCACGAGGATATAAACCATTTGAGGGTTTTGATAATGTCTTAGAGAGAATAGCTATTGGTCATGGAGTAGCTCCTAAACCTTATAAGATTGTAGATATGGATACAAAAGAGATTTTACTTGAAGGTACACTTGAAGAAGACAATTATGTAATAACTTCTCTTTCTAAATCATTAAAAAGAATAAAATTTGATTTTAAAAATAAATTCATATTTGTAAAGAGAATTGAAGGTGTAAGTGGAACTTTAATTAGGAAAGCTATTAGTTCTGGAAATTTTGGAAATGTTAAAAATCTTTTACCTAAAGAATCAATAGCTATTATACAAAAAGAGATTAAAGAAGGTAGAGCTCCTCTTCACAACACTCGTGAGGTGGAAGCTATTTTAGATTCAGCTAATAATATGTCATTAAATGAATTAAAATCATTAAATTTAATAGATGATAAAATAGCAAATAAACTTGTTGAGATGAGAGAGAAGAATAGTTTTACAGATATTTCGTGTGTTCAACAATGTATTTCCTATGGATTTTCAAGTCATTTTAACCATAGGGTTTTAAGTGTATTGGAAGCAAAGATAGATAAGGATATAATATCTACCTACATTGATAATTATCCTTTTAACATTCGTGTTCTTGATTATAAAAATGAGCATGTTTTAGAAGAGTTTACCTATAAAATAAATAACAATAACAGGAGAATTGAATTATGGCAATAGAGAATGGTGATTTTGTAAGAATAGAATTTACTGGTAAAATTAAAGAAACTGGGGATGTTTTTGACACGACTAATGAGGAAGTAGCTAAGGAATCTGGTGTTTTTATTCAAAATAAATTGTATGTTCCTCTTCCAGTAATTGTTGGGGGAAATCACCTTTTAAAAGCTTTAGAAAGTGATATTATTGGAATGGAAGAAGGAGAATCTAAAAAAGTTAACGTAAGTCCTGAAGAAGGGTATGGTGAAAGAGATCCTAAAAAAATTCAGTTAATTCCTATGAAAGAGTTTAAAAAACAAGGAATTAAACCTTATGTTGGAATGAAACTAAATCTAGAAGGTCACGAAGGAAAAGTTTTAACCATTAGTGGAGGAAGAGTCAAAACAGACTTTAACCATGACTTAGCTGGCAAAAATTTAGAATATGATATAGTAATATCTGAAATCATTGAAAATGATGAAGAAAAAATTAAAAGTATGGTAGAACTACATTATGCTTATCCCAAAATGGACTTAGATAAAACTGAAATAAAAATTGATGGAGATAATGTTAGCATAAAACTAGATGAAATCACAAAATATGATCAGAAATCACACATGGAAATTACTTTTGCAAAATATAAAATAGCTAGAGACCTATGGGATAATACGGACTTTGAAAAAGTAAAATTTGTTGAAGAATTCATTAAAGAGGAGGAAAAAGTTGAAGAAGAATCTTCTGAAGATTTATCTATTGAAGAATCTGAGAACTGATTTTTTTCCCTTTAATTGAATTTATAGGATATTTTTATATTATTTATTTTATTTTTTATATAATTTTTTTATATTATCCTGTTAGAAAACTTTGTCAATTTGTAATTTTAGAATTATTTTCAATTCAATGATTTAATAAAGATTAATTGTTGAATTATTTTTTTATATTTGTTTTTAGGATTTATAGTCCTTTAGGAAAAGTTTGAATTAAATTTTTTATAAAAAATTAATTAATTTCCAAAAAATCTCTTTTATTTATATTATTTTTTAAAATAAATATCTATTAATTATTTTTATTAAAAAATATAAATTTTAATCATTTAGATAAATTAATAAATTAATATAAAAATTTTTAAAAA
>WRMT01000017.1 GCA_009777005.1 Methanobrevibacter sp.
TTAAAAAATTTTAAAAAAAAATTTTTAAATTTTTTAAAAAAAAAAAAAAAAAAAAAAATTTTTAAAAAAATTTTTTTAAAAATTTTTTTTTTTTTTTTTTTTTTTTATTATTATTTTTAATTAATTTCACTTAGGTGTATTCATGATAGGTATTATTGGTGGAAGTGGTGTTTATGACATTACTAAAGAAACAAAGACAATAGAGAAAAAAGTAATTCATACTCCATATGGTGATTCTTCAGAAATTTCTCTTTTTGAAATTGAGGGGAAAAAAATAGCTTTTATGCCAAGACACTCTGGAGACCATAGCTTAGCTCCTCATAAAATAAATTATCGAGCAAATATTTGGGGACTTCATAGTATAAGTGTTAATCAAATCATAGCTACTAATGCAGTAGGTTCACTTAAGAGAGAAATTCACCCTGGTTCAATAGTAGTGCCATATGACTTTATTGATTTTACCTCAAGAAGAGAAAAAACATTTTATGATGATAAGGTTGTTCATGTTGATGTAACTGAACCATATTGTAATCGTTTGAGAAATCAAATAATAGCTAATAACAATATTGTTTCAAAGGGAGATTTTGTAGATAAAGGAGTTTATGTTTGCACTGATGGTCCAAGATTTGAAAGTCCTGCTGAGATAAAAATGTTTCAATACTTAGGAGGAGATCTTATAGGAATGACGGGTCTTCCTGAAGCAGTATTAGCTAGAGAAAAAGAAATGTGCTATGCTAGTATTTGTATTGTTTCTAACTATGGGGCGTCAATTTCTCCAGATAAATTAACAATAGATGAAGTTTTTGAGATAATGGAATATAAGGGTGCAGAAATAGTTGATTTGATTTATAAAACCATTGAAAATATGGATGAAGATTATGACTGTTCTTGTTTAAGTGCCTTAGATGGTTCTAGTGTGTGATTTTTTTTTATTTTGTCCTTTAATTCCTTTCTTAAGCTTGTAAAAATATTATAACTAAAAACAAAATTTTTTAAAATTCAAATAAATTATTATAACAAAAAATTTAATTTTTATTAAATTTTTAAAAAAATTTCTTTTAAAAAAAATTTTTAAATAAAAAAATATTTTATATAAAAATTATATTAATTTATAAAGGGTTATTTAAAAAATAACAATTTATTAAAGAATAATAAAAACATAATTATAAAATAAAAATAAAAAAGTGAATTAGTTACATGTGGAATCGTGTTTTATTAATAAAAATGTGGATACTATGAGAAAATATTTTTTAGATAATTTAAGATGGATATTAGTTCTGTTATTATTTCCTTTTCATACATTTAGGATTTATTCTACATTTGAAAATTTTTATATTCATGGTCCTCCAAATCTTATTTTAACTGGTTTTATAATCTTTATAGGTCCATGGTTCATGGCATTACTTTTTGTTATAGCTGGAATAAGTGCCTATCATTCTCTTCAAAAGAGAAATTCTAAAGAATTTTTAAAAGAAAGAGTGTTTAGGTTGTTCGTTCCTTTTGTATCTGGATTAATACTATTAATTCCAATACAAACTTTTTTCGCTGAAAAATTCCATAATGGATTTACTGGAAGCTATTTTTCACAGTTGATCACATTCTTCACTAAATTTGGAGATTTAAGTGGATACACTGGAGGATTTACTCCAGGACACTTATGGTTTATATTATATCTGTTTCTCATATCCCTAATTGCTTTAGCAATAATAAGATTATATGAGAATAGTTCGTGGAATTTAAATTTTAATAAGACAAGTACAATTAAATTAATTCCTTTATTTTTAATTTTTTTGATTATGGAGCCTATCTTAGACATTGGTGGAAAAAGCTTAGGAGCTTTTTTAGCACTATTTCTTTTAGGTTATTTTTTATTGTCAAGTGATAAAATACAAGGAAATTTAGAGAAAAATAAATGGTATTTAACATCTATTTTTTTAATATGTTCAGTGATAACTCTTTTGATATTTCCTTACTGGAACACAGGCATTTTTATAGATTGTTTCCTTGCTTTTCTAATTTGGATGGCGATATTATCTTTGATAGGTTTGGGTAAAAAATATCTAAGCTTTCACAACAAATGGAGTGAGTATTTTACCAAAGCATCTTATCCAATTTTTATTTTTCATCAAACTTGGATAGTTGTGGTGGCTTACTATACCTTCCTCTTTACTTCATCACTTATATTACAAGTAATTATTATATTATTTGGAAGTTTTATTCTAACTATTATTAGCTATGAAATTTCAAAAAGAATTAAATTAACTCGGTTCTTGTTTGGAATCAAGGAATAATTCTTCTACAGGAATTTTAAAGAATCTAGCCATTTTTAAAGCTAATTTTAATGAAGGATCATACTTATCTTTTTCAATAGCTATTATCGTTTGTCTTGATACTTGAAGTTCTTTAGCTAATTCAGCTTGTGTTGTATCATGTATAGCTCTAAACTCTTTCAATCGGTTTTTCATTTATTCAACTACCATATTTTCTTTTATAGTATGCATTGCTAATCGTATATGTTGTAAATCCAATAGTGGCTATGATGAAGAATGGGTAAATAAGGAGGCTGTATTGAGGATAAGTATTTCTAAGTGTGAATATAGCTATTCCAGAATAAATACTTATTACAAGCATTATTGCAAAAGCTGGAAGAGCTGCTTTTCCTTCAATATGTTCTTTTCTTTCATCAGCTACTACTTCTCCATTTTTTGATTTAAAAAACTCAGATATATTTTTATAATATTTGATTGTCGGAATAATAGATATAGCTAATAAAATCATAGATATGAGGAATAAATTGATATTAGCTAATATTAATCCTAAAGCCCATGATAAAGTTGTTAAACTTGATAAAATTCCGAGTAATATTACTATTAGCTTTGTCTTCACTTTTACATCTCCTTTTAAATAATTTTTAATAAATTGGTTATTTCTATAGTCTTGAAAGAAAATATTTTTTTATAATGATTTATTAAAATATTAATTTATTTTTAAAAAATCAACTGTTAATTCTTTAATTTTTTAAGTTAATGTTAATATTGTTATTATTTTAGAAAATATAATTTTTTATTCTTTAATTTTTAAAGTTAATGTTAATATTTTTATTATTTTAGAAAATACAGATTGTTATTCTTTTAATTAATAAAATAAATTAATATAATAATTTTAAAAATTATCATTACTAAAAAATTTTATTTCATAACTATACATTAAAACATGTGTAAAGAACCTATTAGCTTTCATTGTATTCTTTATATATTAAACCTAAAGACCTTGCAGAAAACATTTCAACATAAGGGTTAATAATCAATGTAACAGTTATAATTCCAATTAATGGGATAACAGCTATAGATTCACTTACTATGCCAATAATATAAGAAATAGCTAGAAAAATAATTAGCCAAAAAACATAATTTTTCCAACCAATCTTAGCAATTTTTTTTAATACCTCTATCATATTAACTGCCATAATTAAGCTATTAGTTTCTGCTAAAACTGCTTTTCCAATTAAAAATAGTAGGCTAAATAATATATAAAGGATGGAAGCAATCATTAAAACTACAAAAATCAGTGGATTATCCGTGGTTGAAATTGATTCTAACATTGGATTAATGGATCCATAAGAAACATAAGTATTGATTAGCTGATTAACAATATCTATTGTGCCAGTGGCATAGAGTACAATTAATATTATTAAAGCAGGAATTATATAATAGCTTATAGTTAAGATTAATACTTTAACTCCGTCGGTGATGTTTTTCACCCAATCAAATTCAGGTGCATTCCCTCCTACATTGTTTATTGTCATTCGAGTTATACTCAAAGTATATCCAGAAATAATCAGAGTAAATACTATTAATAAAATGAGATAAATAAGATTTAATATATCCATAGCTATATAATTGTTCAATGCAATTCCAAACATGGGTAAAATATTAAAAATACTAATTACAAGAAAGATGATTCCCAATATTATCATTTTTTTCCATTCATTACTTGGATAAATAATAGCATCCTCAAAAAGTTTTTTAATTTTCATTTTCTCACCTAAACATGTCAAATACCTAATCATATATTTTCTTGTTAGGGATATTTGACTTTTTGTAAAGAACTATTTACATTTTGTTAAATGTATTTAACCTAATATTTATAATTTACTATTTTTTATAATTTTAAATAATAATAAACAAACTTTAATTAAAATAAAAAACATATTATTAATGTAATTTTATTAATTTTTGTAGCTATTACTATGATTATTAGCTTTATTGTTATTTTATTATTTATAAAAGATTATTAATTGGATATATTCTGAAAAATATTGTTTAGGAGTAAGTTATATGGTAAATGTTATTTTATTAAGTGGCAGCCCACGGAAAAAGAGTAATACTGTGGAAGTTTTGGATGTTTGTGCTAAAGAAATAGAGAAAAATGGTTTAAGTACAGAAGTTATTCCTCTTCGAGGGATGTCTATTCAATCTTGTGTAGCATGTAATAAATGTGTGGAAAAAGGCAACTGTGTTTTAAAAGATGGTTTAGATGAAATCATAGAAAAAATAAGAAATGCAGATGGTTTTGTCCCAGCTGCTCCTGTTTATTTTGGTACAGCTAGAGGAGATATCATGTCTGCACTTCAAAGAATTGGAAAGGTTTCAAGAGGATCAGATGAATTTTTATCCTGGATGGTTGGTGGACCAATAGCTGTAGGTAGAAGGGGAGGTCATACATTAACTTTACAAGAAATGTCTATGTTTTTCCCAATTAATGACATGATAATGCTTGGATCTAGATACTGGAACATGGTTTTTGCTCATGAAGAAGGTACTACAAATCAAGACCCCGAAGGGCTTGAAATGGTTAAGCTATTTGGAGAAAATATAGCTAAACTTATTAAAAAGATTAAAGATTAGCTATTTATTAAAATAAGCTTAAAGATTAGCTATTTATTAAAATAAGCTTAAAGATTAGCTATTTATTAAAATAAGATTAAATGATATGTTTTATCTTGTCAAAGTCAAGGAAAGTCAGAAAAATCTTAAAGTTATATTATTATATTTTAGCTTATTTGGAATAGAATTAAAAGAGATGATTAAATGAGTTATATGGATCATATGTGGATTAATAGTGAAAATTTGTCTGAAAGACTAGAAATGTTAGTTTTTTGTTTGCAAGAGTCTTTAGCAAGTGAAAATATTCCTTGTGAATTACCTGAAGATTTTAATTATCTGAAATTTGATTCTAATAATAGTAAACATTATGAATTAGTAAAAGAATATCATGAAGCATTATATGAAAAACTTGGTCGGCTAATTGATGATATGGGTGGAGAATTTCTTACAGATAGTTGTAAATTACCAAACCCTCAAGATTTAAAAAGTAGTGATGGTGAAGAATTATGAAAATAGCTATTGCTTCTTCAGAAGGAAAAAATGTGGATTTGCATTTTGGAAAAGCAAGATCTCTATGTATTTTTGACTTTGATGGAGAAAATAAAAAATTTATTGAGAGAAGAACTGTAGAATTTATTCAAGATCAAAAACATCAATGGATGAAAACATTAAAAGCTATTGAAGATTGTGATGTGGTAATATGTGTACAGGCAGGATTCAAATCAAAATTTGGAATTGAAGAAGCTAAAATAAAGCTTGTTGAAGATGAAGGTCCACTTGATGAAGTTTTAAAAAGATATATAGATCATTACAAGTTTATGAATAGTTCACTATGATTAATAAAGATATTTAGTGTTCGTGAAATTTAAAGAAGAAAATAGATTAAAATCTATATTATATTATTATATTCTTCTTATCACATACTAAAACTCTTAAAGCTAATAAAAATTTAAAATAACGATTTTGATTAAATATATAAATTAATATACTTAATTAAATCTACTAATTAAAAAATTTTTAATTTTAAGATATAAATTTTTAAAAATACGTTTGTAGTGCTTTGTAAAATTAATTTTTTCATTTTTAATAAATAATTGAAATTTTTAAAATTATAAGTTTACTTAAATTAATTTATTTATTAACAAAAATTATTATTTTATTTATTTTAATAAATTTTTAATTTTAAGATTAGAAAATTCATGATTTTTTTTATCATTAAACGTATTGTAATTATTTTTTATTTTAAATACTTAGCTAATTTTATTTTATTTTTATTAAACATATTGTAAGTACTTTTTAATTTAGATTAAATAGTTAATTTCCTGTTATTTGAAAAAATTTGTTTTTCAAGTTAGAAAAATGAAGTTTTTCTTTATTTAAATTTTAAATTTTTATAAAAGATAAGTTTACTAACACTGTTAATCACCACAAGATATACATATTAAATAAAGGTTTTTTATTTTTGGATGGATAAAAAGAATATAAATATTTAAAAAAATATAATAGTAAATATGAAAACATTAATAGCTTATTATTCAAGAACAAACATCACTGAAAATGTAGCTAAAAGTCTTCAAAAAGAGTTTCATGCAGATATGGAAGAAATACAAGATTTTAAAAATCGTTCAGGCGTTATAGGTTGGATTAAATCTTGTTATGATGCGATTAAAGGAATTCCTGCAGAAATAAAACCTTTAGAAAAAAACCCATCGGAATATGATACTGTTATAATTGGAACTCCTGTTTGGGCATCTACAATGGCAAGTCCAATTTTAACTTATATAACTGAGAATAAGGAAAAATTCAAAGATATTGCTTTCTTTTGTACATGTGGAAATAGTGGTTATGAAGAAACATTAGCTAAGATGGAAGAAATTGCAACTAAAGAACCTTTAGAAACATTATTTTTAACTAAATCAGATATAGGGGCATATGAAGATAAATTAGAATCTTATGCTAATAAAATTAAAAATAAATTGAGATAACTCCCCTATTAATAAGATTTTTTTTAGCTATGGTTATTTATAATAAATTTACTTAATAAATTTGTTAAATAAATAGCTATGAATAAGTTATAATAATAAATATTAAATTAGGGGGAATTGATAAAATGTTCGCATTAGAATTTTGGATTATATTATTTGTGGTATGTGTCCTTTTGGAAATAGTAACTCCTGGGTTTTTCCTATTGTCTATAGGAATTGGTTCAGCTGCAGCAGCTGCAGCTAACTATGTAAATTTGGATCCTATAACTCAAATGTTAATTTTTGTAATAGTAACAGTTATTTGTTTAATAGCTTCAAGACCTTTTGCAAAAAAATTAACACAAGGATCTCCTAAAAAGAAAGCAGCTTCTGATAGATTAATTGGAAAAGAAGGAACAGTTGTAGAACCTATTAGTATTGAAAATAGTGGGATGGTGAATATATCTGGGGAAAATTGGAGAGCAATAGCTGATGAAAATGTTGCAGTTGGAGAAAAAATAATTGTTGAAAAAATAAAAGGAGTTAGATTAATAGTTATTAAGAAATAATTTTAGTTATTTAGGAATAGTTTTAGTTATTAAGGATTAACTTTAATTATTAAGGAATAATTTTAGTTATTTAAGAATAGTTTTAATTATTAAGAAATAGTTTTAGTTATTAAGGATTAACTTTAATTATTAAGAAATAGTTTTAGTTATTTAGGAATAGCTTTAGTTATTAAAAAATAATATGTAAATTATTTTTCAAAGTAGATAATTTGTCAATATAATTGTAAAAAATTGAAGAACTTAAGAGAGGTAAAAAAATGGATTTTTTAACAGGCATAATTATAATAATTATAGTATTTGTCTTAGCATTCAAGTCAGTAAAAATATTAAGACCATATGAGAAAGCTGTTGTTGAAAGGTTTGGTAAATATCAAAGAACCGTGACAAGTGGTTTGGCATTTATTATTCCATTTATTGAAGAAATTAGAAAAGTAGATCTTCGTGAACAAGTAGTGGATGTTCCACCACAAGAAGTAATTACAAAGGATAATACTGTTGTTGTAGTAGATTGTGTTATCTTTTATGAAGTTACAGACCCATTTAATGCTGTTTATAATGTTGTGAATTTTTACCAAGCTATAACAAAATTAGCACAAACAAATTTGAGGAATATTATTGGTGATTTGGAACTTGATCAAACACTAACCTCAAGAGAAATGATTAATGCACAACTTCGTGAAGTGCTGGATGAAGCTACTGATAAGTGGGGAACTCGAGTTGTTAGGGTAGAAATTCAAAAAATTGAACCTCCAAAAGACATTGTAGATGCAATGAGTAAGCAAATGAAAGCTGAAAGGATGAAAAGAGCGAATATTCTTGATGCTGAAGGATATAGGCAGTCTGAAATTACAAAAGCCGAAGGTGACAAACAAGCAGCTATTTTAGATGCAGAAGGTAAGGCAGAAGCTATTAAAAAAGTAGCTGATGCAAATAAATATCAGGAAATAGCTATTGCAGAAGGTCAAGCAAGAGCTATAATGGATGTTTATAATGCTATTCATGAAGGTGGTCCTACTAATGATTTAATAGCTATTAAATATTTAGAAGCTCTTGAAAAAATAGCTGATGGGAATTCAACTAAAATTTTCCTTCCAACAGAAGTTTCTGGAATTTTAGGTTCAATTGGGGGAATAGCTGAGTTATTTAATAATGATGATTTTAATGAAAAAGAAATCGAAGCAGAATCATCCTCAAGAAATCAGGTAAGAAAATTCATGGAAAAAGCTAAAGAACAATCCAAAGAAAACCCTTAAAGGAATGGAAATTAAAAAGTGAAAAAGATTTCAAGTATTTTTCTTACTTTTTCTTTTACTTTTTTTTATATCTATTTTATAGCTATTTTAATATATAACCTATTTTTTTCATAATTTTTTAAAGAATATACTTTATTTTGTAAGAATTTTAGAGGAATTATAATGGGGGAATTATTAAAATTACCAAATATCGGCAAGATTTTAGAAGAGCAATTAAAGGAAGTTGGAATCAAAACAGTTGAAGATTTAGAAAAAATAGGATCTAAAGAGGTTTGGATTTCTATAAAAAAAATTGATAATTCTGCTTGTTATAGTAAACTCTGTGCTTTAGAAGGAGCTATTCAAAGAATTAGGTGGCATAATCTTTCAGATGAAGATAAAAAAAATCTGAAAAATTTTTATTTTTCATATAAGTGATAAACATAAAACTAATTTTTTACAAAATATTTTTTTTTTTAAAATACTTATTTTAACTAATTTTTCTATAAATTTATTTGCAAAATTTTTTAGTTTTTTTTAATTATTTAATAAAAGTTATGAAATAATAAGTAAGATTGAAGATTTTCTATATCATCTATTGAATCAATTGTTTAAAATTTTTTAAATATTTAAATAAAAGTTATGAAAATAATAATAAGAACGAAGAATAAAAATTAATTTAAGAGGATAATATGAGTATCAAAATTGGAATTGTAGGATATGGTAATTTAGGAAAAGGTGCTGAATTAGCTATTAAACAAAATGAAGACATGGAACTTGTAGCTATTTTTACAAGAAGAGATCCATCTACATTTAATAATTCAAAAATGGCTAATATTAATGAAATTGAAAGCTATAAAGGAAAAATTGATGTTATGATATTATGTGGAGGTTCAGCTACTGATCTTCCACAGCAAACTCCAGAAATAGCTAAGACTTTTAACACAATCAATAGCTTTGATACTCATGCAGATATTCCTCATCACTTTGAAATAGTTGATAAAGTAGGGAAGAAGCACGAAACATTGAATTTAATATCTACTGGTTGGGATCCTGGTTTATTTTCAATTCATAGGATTTTAGGCGAATCAATGCTTCCAGTTGGGAATACTTACACTTTCTGGGGTGAGGGAGTAAGTCAAGGTCATTCAGATGCTATAAGGAGAATTGAAGGTGTTGTTGATGGGAAACAATATACTGTTCCTATTGAAAGTGCATTAAATAAAGTCAGGGCTGGAGAAAATCCAGAACTTTCAACAAGAGAAAAACATCTAAGAAAATGCTATGTTGTAGTAGAGGGTAGTGCAGATAAAGCAGCTATTGAATCGAAAATAAAAAACATGCCTAATTACTTTGATGAATATGATACAGAAGTGAATTTTATATCTCAAAAGGAATTAGATGAAAATCATAGTGGTATGCCACATGGGGGTTATGTAATAAGAACTGGAAAATCAGAAAATGGGATGAAACAAAGAATGGAATTTGTTTTAAAACTTGAAAGTAACCCCGACTTCACCTCAAGTATATTATTAGCTTATGCAAGAGCTATAAAAAGAATGAGTGATAATGGGCAAACAGGATGCTTAACAGTGTTTGATGTTCCATTAGCTATGCTTTCTCCTAAATCAAATGCACTTTTAAGAAAAGAGTTATTATAATTATGTTTTTAACTCAATAGATTTGTTATATTTTTGAAATTTTTAAAGTATGGTACACTAAGCCCAACCTCCTATTTTAACTACATAATTTAAGTAGGAGGTAAATAATACAGACAATTAATTTTAAATAATTAAAAGAACTATATAAAAATAGGCACGGGACTTCTGAGATTCATTGAAAAATGAATCTCATTCCATTTTTTTTAAAAAAAGTTTTTATTTTTTCAATTTAAATGATTCATCGACTTTTCTAAGTTTTACCCTTATGTTTGCTTATTTCATTTTTGAAAAAAAACTTTCTAAAAAAATAAGATAATTAATTTTTTCCATTTTTCTGGTTTTGATGATTTATTAAGTATTATCATTAGCTACATATTAATAAATTATAGCTTTGTTTTTAATAAAAATTATCCTGTTGTATAAACTCAAAGTAAATGACTTTTCATTTAAAAAAAATATTTACTAGCTATTTCAGTTTTTCTACACTATGAAGAGTATTAAAACATTTTTTTGAGTATATTGGTAAGTAAATCAGTTTTAAATATTATTGTTTAGCTATTCATAATTTTATTGCAAATTTTTAGTGTCGAATACCTACTGATATGAACATTTTTTTTATTACAAATTTTTATTTTTGCATGATTCTTTTTTTATGTTGCTTGTTTTTAAGATATCATTGAACCAAAAACATTAATCTACCTAACGTTAGTTAGATGATAATTATATTCAAATATGACGAACAAATTAAGATGAAGCAAAGAAAATAAAAATTAAAATATGTTTCGTAAAATGGATAAATGGATTATAAATTATTGGATCTTTGTAATATGCTTAAAAATTTAGCTACATGCAATAATTAATTTTGAAAAATGTATGAAAAAAATAAACATTTAATTTCTGAAAACTGTTTGCATTGGATTATAAAACTATATAATTTAAATCACAAAAAGAAAAATATTTATAATTAAAAATAAAAAAAGAATTAAGGGTTAAAACCCTTAAAATGTTAATTTTATGGTATCTTGTTCACTATTTCAAATTATTTTTTGATTCTAGCTAGTGTTATACCAAGTACATTTAATAAAGCAAATATTAATAAAGCTAATGGTGATGTTGTGTTTTGCATTGGAATATCTTTGTTTTTTGGAATAGAATTAGTAGTATTAGTAGTATTGTTTCTGGTTTCTGAAGTTTCTATTTTTAATTCTTTTGAATCTATAAATGGGGTCCATATATCTGTTGTTGACTGAGTAGGATTATCAACATCAGTATTATTTTCATTTTTGTCAAGATTATTAGAAGTTATTATAAATTCAATTTGATTATTTAAGAGTGGCTTTGTGTTGTAGGTATTTTCAGAAACTACTTCACTTGTTTCAAACATTTTTTTGTCTTCTGCTTCATTTTCAGTATTTTTTTTATTGTCTTTGTTGTCTTCTTTTTCTTCTTCATTGTCTTCTATTTTGTTTTCTTTTTTGTTTCGTTTGTTTTTGATTTTGTGTTTATTTTTGTTTTTTTCTTCTTGTTCTGCTATTTCATCTTCAGTTTCTTGTTTACAATTGTT
Source organism: Methanobrevibacter sp. (assembly GCA_009777005.1). Classification (GTDB taxonomy): domain Archaea; phylum Methanobacteriota; class Methanobacteria; order Methanobacteriales; family Methanobacteriaceae; genus Methanorudis. Next base: position 11,877 of record WRMT01000017.1, read on the forward strand.
TTTTTTGTTTTTTCTATTTTTTTCTTTGTTGTTGTTTATTTCTTCTATTTTGTTTTCTTTTTGTTTTCGATTGTTTTTGAATTTGTGTTTATTTTTATCCTCTGTTTCAGTTTCATCTTCAAAAACATCTTTTTCAAGTGCACAAATTATTAAACCTGATTTCCATGTATTTAAATTTATTACTTTACTTGACATAATAGTATTAGTTTTTTTTACAGTAAATTCTTCATTAAAATCATTTACAGGATAATTATCGACATCATTTCTCTCTAAAAATATAACATTAGGTTTTTCTTCCATTGTATTTAGTGAATCTGCACTAACTGTAGCTATTGATCCAAATATTAAAACTATAACACATATTAACAATATTTTACTTTTATTCATACCATCACCTCCAATGTGACGCATAAAATATTCATGAATTTTTATCAATCATATTCCTATTTATGAATAATATTTAATTAACAATATTAATTATTATTTAATTTTTTTATACATGTTTTTTATTTAATTAACAATAATTATTCTTATATAACATTTTATATAATGATTTATATTTAATTGTTAATGTTAATTCTCATATAACTTTTTTTTTAATGTTTCATGTTTATTTATTAATGATTATCCCTATATAGTTATTTTATGTTATATTTATCATTTATAATTACTTATTAACTAATTTTATTACTATTAATTCTATTTAATTAATAATATTTAATATTTTTTTCACCTCGAATTATATTGATATAGATATTATTTATATTGATGTATATAAATCTTTTGAAAAATTAGTTTTTTTTAGAGAATATCATTAATAAAATGAATATTATTCAATTTTATTCAATATTGTTGATTAATATCTAATCTGGAAAACATTGATGAAAATAAGGATAAATGTTGTAAAATGGCAATTGTAAAAATAAAACACTACAAAAAAATAAACAGCACATAATTAATTTTAAAATTCGTTTTTTCAAATTTTAACTCAATATTATCAGGATTTAACAATATTCTATTAACTTAATTGGAGACAAATCATTTAAAATAATTTAAAGTTAACAATTGTTACTATCCATATTATTGAACAAATGAAAAATTGATTAAAATTTTAAAAAAAATATTCAGTTTTTAAAAAAGTGCAGCTTAAACAAAAAAAATTCTTAGAATACTATTAAATCTTGATTAAATCATTTAAATTATACTAATAATTTAAAATAATGAAAAAAAAATAATTTTTTAAAAATATTTAATGATTAAAGTGTTATATAATAGAAAAATAGAATATAATATTTTTAATGGGAAAATAAGGATAATAAACAATGATTTTATCATTGAAATTTCTTTTTAAAAGAATTTCGGGTTTTTTCAATTTTTGAAAGTTGTTTATTAAAAAAAAAATAGTTAGGGGTTTTTTTAAAGAGTTTTGGGGGTTTTTCAATTTGGAAATTTGCTATTATAAAAAAAATTAAAGATAATGAAATTGTAGTAATTAGATGATGACTAATTAAAAAATTTCATTATTCTTTATTTGTTTTCCAGTTTTCCAATTGTTTTATCAGCCCATTCAATACACATTTTAAGATAGTCTTCTTCAAAGTCATAAACTATATCACTATAAACTTTATTTTTTTCAAATTCAATTTCAGAGGAATTGTCTATAACTTCGTCTCCAACTTTTAAAACTTCTAAAAGATCTTTACATTCTTTTTTAAAAGATTGAATTAAATTTATGTTTTCACTTATATGGTTTCTCCCAGAGAAGAAGACTTTCATTAAAAACACGCTTTTAACTTTTAGCTGATCCCGCATATCACATTCAGTCAGCCATTTTTTAAGCTCAGTTTTGCCTTCTTCAGTAATTGTATACTCTTTTTTATTAGGTTTACCTGTTTGAAATATAATATTAGATGAAACCCAATCTAATTTTTCCATTGATTTTAACTCATGATAAATTTGACTTCTTTGTGCAGGCCAAACATATTTAAACATAGACATGAATATCTTATTTAAATCATATCCAGTCATTGACCCATTTAAATCTAAAAAACCTAGTAATCCATGTTTTAATGACATTTATATAATACTCCCAAAGTTATAATAATATGAATAAAAATATTTAGTTAAATAATTATAGTTTCCAATATTGGAATTTTATATTTAATAAAAATTTAAATTTTAAAAATAGTGGCTAATATCTATTAGAATTAGATTTAAACCTATTTCACCATATTTAAAAATTATTTTTAATAAAAAAATTCATGGTGAAAACTATTTATATGAATTTGCAAAAAATAAAATTTAATGAATATTCCATGTAATGATGTCAACAAATTCAAGAATATATTTTAATACTTGATTATATATAAAGTTCACTATTTAACTTTCAAATTGCTTCATAACTCTTAATATTAATATGAACGCTCATTCAAAACAGTAAACACTTTGTATTGATAATTAATAGGACATGGAGTCATATTATTTGATGGAACTTGAAATAATTCATCTAATGTTCCTTTAACTAATATTTGGGATTTTTTAAAATTAGTTTCATATTTTATTTCATATTTTAAAGATTTTCTTTTGAATTTACATTTATTTGAACTAATAAGAACTGATCAACTTTTTCAAATCATTGAAATATAGCTCAAAAGTAATTTCTTCATTTTTGAAACATCTTTATAATAATCGCAATTTTTAAGACATTATAACATTAATTTTTTTAAAAAATAGCTATTAAATAAAATACATATAATAATTTATATATGACTTAAAATATAGAATAATTATAATTAAATATACTTAAAAAAATCTGAAAATAAAAGATTTGATACTTAAATCAAGTAATATAATTTAAATACTAATAGCTAGTTAGAGGTGTTTTTATGATAAAATATGGACCTGTACTCATTGGTTTTATACTATCTGTTTTAGTAAAAATGATAATGGGACCATTTGAACTTTTAGGATTATTTGCAGTAGGGTTTTTAGTAGGATATGTTGTAAAAGAAGGAGCATATGGTGGAATGGTTAATGCAGCTACAGCTGGTGCTTTAGGGGGAATCATAGGTGGAATACTTTTCATGATTTTAGGAGTATTCTTTGGAGTAGCTGGTTTAATTATTTTTGGCATAAGTGGGTTCATTGCTATTTTAGGATATTTGATCTACTATGGAGTAATCATGGGTATTAGTGGTGCTATTGGTGGAATTATAGCTGAAAAAAATGGATAAGTTATTTTCATTATTTTTTTTAAACTTTTTAATTATTATAACTTATTATTTCCAGATTTTTTTTTATTTTTAATAATATTAATAAATCTTTATTAATAAAGATATTTATTAGCTATTTTTCAATTTTATATTCCTTATTTAGCATAAATTAAATTAGAAGAATCAATTCATAAAATTTTTATTAAATTTAATAAATAGAAATTATCTTGAAAAAAGTTACAAATCCAAGTAAAAATGATATTAAAGAATATAATATCATATAAAAAAATAAATTAACTATTGTTTATATTGAGAAAGGAAATTTAAGTGATTGAATGATATTAAAATGGGGACCAATCCTTATCGGGATAATTTTGATTTTATTAGTAAAAATGCTAGCATCTCCTTATGATATAATAGGATTAATAGCTGTAGGATTTGTTGTTGGATACATGGTCAATGCTGGAGCAATAAGTGGTTTGGTTAATTCTGTTATTGCTGGAACAATAGAAAGTATAATTGGTACACTTATATTTACTTTTATGAATTCTTACACCAACTTCCAATCATTCATAATTAATGAACTTACTAGTTTAACACTTTTGACAGCTTCAACCGCATTATTATATCAATTAGCATTTTTTTGTATAATTATGGGAATAAGTGGAGGCATTGGTGGATCATTAAATAAAAGTAATGGAGATTAACTTTATATTTTAAATTTCTAGAGTATATCTAGTTAAAAATGAAAAAAAAGTCATGGAATTAGTCTGAAAATAATTTCAAATAAAAAAAATAAAGTTAATAATTAATTATAATAAATTTTGTTAGCTATTTTTTTTTTTTATAAAGTTAATAATTAATTATAATAAATTTTGTTAGCTATTTTTTTTATAAAGTAAATAATATAGTTTATGAATAAAAGTTCAAATTAAATTATTTATAAAAAATTAATTAATTTTCTAAAAATCAATTTTATTTATATTAATTTTTAAAATAAATGATTAATAATTATTTTTATTAAAAAATATAAATTATAATAATTTAGATTAATTAATAAATGATTATTAAAAACTTTTAAAAAAAACATTACTTAAAAACTTTATTTCTAATATTATAATTATGAAATTATAATAAATCTTATTAGCTATAGTATTACTAAATCTTTCTAACATTTATAAAAAATATTTTTTAATAATAATCTCTTAAATCATTTTAAATTTAATTTAAAAGATTTTTACATTATTTATAAAAATCTTTATTTGTTATAAATATTAAGTAAAATACTTTTTTTTAATAAAAAAATGAGATAATATAAGTAGAAAATCAGGTTATTACTTTATCTAATTCTCCTTTTTCAATAGCTATTTTTATTTCACGTGCTATTCTTCTACCCATACTCATTCCTTCACCATATTTTAAGTAACTATATGCTGAACCATTCATAAATGTATTGTTTCCTCCATCTGACCTTGCACTTATTTCAAATACAATAACTTCAAGATTATCATTTACAAGAGTTTGCATACAGAAAGGACCATTCAATCCTGGAGCTACTAGTTTTTTTGCAGCATCAACTAATTTATCTCCAATATCAAAAGCTTGAGGAAGTAATGATTCTCTCATGACTACTGGGTGATTACCTGTAATAACGTAAGATGGGCTTAAATCAACTTCGAGTTGGTCTTGAGCTGGCATTCTTACAATACCATCAATACTTGATTCATATCTACTATCAATACCCATAAGTTCTACTTCATCATTTAAAGCAGAATAGAAGAAATGGATACAGTAATTACATCCTGAAACATACTCTTCAATGTGAGCCATACCTACATCTTCTTCATCAACCCAGTTTCTTGCTTTCATAGATTCTATCTTTTTGTCAAATTCTTCAGGAGAAGAAGCTACAAAAAAACCACGCCCTCCTCTTGCACCAGGGAATTTAACCATCACTGCTCTGTCAATTTCAGAAGGGTCATTGTATTTAATAGGAAGTCTTATATCATTTTCTACAAGTAATTGTCTTTCTAAAGTTCTTTCAGCTTCCCATCTTAAAATATCTCTATTTCCAAACATAGGTACAAGGAATTCATCTTCAATTCTATCAAGACCAGCGTAAGCTACAAATGATCCATGGGGAATAACAATACTATTCATGTTTTTAAGTTTTTCTTGAATATCTTCATTAGCTATGTCTTTATACTCATCTATCATAATATATTCATCAGCTACACCAAATCTTCTATAGGGCGTATCTCTTCCTTTTTGGCAGACAACAGCAGTATTAAAACCTTCTTCTTTCGCACCATTTAACATATGTAGAGAAGTGTGACTTCCGAGTGTAGCTATTGTAATCTCATCTTTGTCATATTTGTTTAAAATTTCCAGTATGTCCTGTTTTTTAATTTTTCCCATAATTTCTCTCTCCATTTAAACAAGATATTATCATAGTAATTTATATAAAATACTATGAATATAATTTTTGTTTTAATTTTCTAATCCCTCTAAATTCATTTGTTCTTTATTATTAAAATATTAAAAATTAATCATGTAAATTCAAATCAAAGTGCATAATTTCAATTTTTATAATTAATAATCTTTTTAAAATATTTTTTTTAGAAATTAGAAGAATAGGTAATAAAACTTATTTTTTTTTTTTTTTTTTTTTTTGGAATTTTTAAAAAAAATTTAAAAAAAATTTTAAAAAAAAAAAAAAAATTTTTAAAAAATTTTTTTTTT
>WRMT01000018.1 GCA_009777005.1 Methanobrevibacter sp.
ACGTGCCGCGGGAGGGGGGGGAGGGGGAGGAGTGTTGTAGGGAATAGTTTAAAAAAAAAAAAAAAAAAAAAAAAATCCCTTGGTTTTGTTAGTAAAAAAAAAAAAGGAGACCACGGGGGGGGGGGGGGGATATTTTATTTTTATATTTTATAATTAAATATTATTAAAAAATAAGATTATAAATATAATTTTATTAAGAAATATTGAAAATAAATATAAAAATTAAGATTTTAAGGATTTATCTTTTATTAATTATCTTGTTTTTCGATAATAGTCAGAAATATATATTTTTTTTAATTAATGTATTTTAAAAAAAATTCTTTAATTTTTAAATATCCATAAAAAAATTAATTTTAAAAAAAGATTATTAAATTTTATTAATTATTAATTATCAAATTATTGAATAAAATCAAAAGGAAAAAATAGCTAGTGATAATAAATTAAATTAAAATTCATATAAAAGTTAAATTATTAAATTTATTATATACTTTTATTTAAAGATTTAAACTGTTATTAATTGTTTTTTAAAGCTAAAATTTTTGTTTTTTCAAATATAATTGATATACGGTCTTTCACCCTCTTATTTATCTATATTAAATATTGTAATAATTATTTATAAAAGACATAATAAACAATAAGTTTAAATACTTTTTTTAATATATTTTAATAGCATATATTTTCTAGTTGAGTATAAAATAGTAGCTGAGCTACCAGTATTATATTGAATATAATACTGAGTTTGAAGATTTCCTTAGTGATAGCTATGACAAATCACAACAAAATATTTATATATGCATTATAACAAATATTGATAAATGCATAAAAAACAGGTTTCTATATTTATACCCGATTCTTTCCTTGCAGAAACTAGTGACTTAAAGTTGAAGACTTCAAAAGTTGGACTTATTGGAAGAACATTAGCTGTATTTAGGGTGGATCAGGTAGTAATTTATAAAGACCTTTCTGATGATAATGGTAAAGGGAGAAATGATGCTGATTTCATAGCTAATATTCTTTCTTACATGAATACTCCACAGTATTTAAGGAAAAGAGCTTTTCCAATCATGCATGACTTAAAACATGTTGGAATTCTTCCACCACTAAGAACTCCTTATCATCCTACAGATGCAAATCCAAAAGTAGGAGATTTTAGACAAGGTTTTACTATTAAAAGAAATAAAAAAGGTACTTTTGTCGATATTGGCATGGAAAACCTTGTTTTTTGCAAAGAACAACTTAGTGTTAATAAAATATATAGCTTTAAAATTACTAAGTTAGCTAAAGAGGTAATAGTCACACCTGATGAACCAGATGACATTTACTGGGGATATAAGACATTATCTACTCATAAAAGTCTTAAAAATAGCTTAAAATTAGTTAATCCCGATCTTGTTATTTCAACAACAAGATATGCTAATACAATAAATTCTATTTTTAATGAATTAAAATCTAAGATAGAAAAGTCTAAAAATTTTGCTATCTTATTTGGTGGTCCTTACTCAGGATTAAATAATGAAGGATTGGATACTATTTCTTCATGGGAACTAGTTAATGTAAATACAATTCCTCATCAAGGTACTGAAACTGTAAGGACTGAAGAAGCAGTTATTTCAACTCTGTCTATATTTAATTTATTAGGGTTATAAATAAATTGTAAATTATCTATTTATATTTTCTATGATTTACTATAATCTCTATAAATAGCTAAATAATAGCTTTCACTGATTTGAATGTAAATATGTTCAATATTTGTGAATATAGATAGATTAAAAAATAATTTTAGATTTAACTAATAATTTTAGATTTAACTATTTGATTTAAATGATTAAATTAATTATTAATCTATTAAATCATGACTTGTTGAGATGTAATGATATTGAAAATTGCTGTTCGATTTTTATGTTACTGTTTATCAGGTCTAATAGTATATTATGCAATAGATTACCCTATAACGAATATTTTTCCCTTGTTTATTGATAAAAAAGTAATTTATTTATCAAAAATTTATATTATGAATAATTAATAATTATATCTTATAAAATAATATAATATCTTATAATTTTTATTATTATAATTATTATTAAATATGTAAAAATAAATTTTCACATTTATAATTTTATTAAATAATTTTTTGTAGGTTGTTAAGTGTTTAAATGCTTAAATACTCTACTTATTATTTATTAAATATAATCAAAATATTAATTAAATTTATTAAAATCACATTAAATTAAAAATTCCATAATTATCTAAATAATTGTTATCAATTGATTAATTTTTGATATATTATTTAAATGGTTTAAATATTATTAATTGAGTTAAACTAATTAATTAAGGAAAATTCTAAGTATAAGGAGGTTAAATTAAATGGTAAGGCATCACCAGCCAAGAAAAGGATCAGTTGCATTTAGTCCTAGAAAAAGGGCTGCTAAGGAAACCCCAAGAATTAAATCATGGCCAGCAGACGATGAGCCAAAATTATTGGGACTTGCTGGATATAAAGTAGGCATGACTCATACATTGATTGTGGATAATGATAAAAACTCCCCAACTAATGGAATGGAAATATTTGCTCCTGTAACTGTATTAGAAGTCCCACCTATTGTAGTAATGGGTATTAGGGCATATGAAAAAACTACTGATGGACTTAAAGTTATAACTGAGGTTATTGCAGATAATTTAGATAAAGAACTTTCAAGGAAAATTACCCTTCCTAAAGATTATGATAAATCTAAAGCTATTGCAAAAATTCAGGAAACTTTAGAAGAGACAGAAGATATAAAGGTTTTAGTTCATACTAATCCAAAACTTGCATCTGTTCCAAAGAAAAAACCAGAGATTTTTGAATGTGGAATAGGTGGAGAAACCCCTGAAGAAAAATTAAATGCAGCTATTGAACTTTTAGGTAATGAAATTAAAGCTAATGAAATTTTTTCTGATGGTCAATTTGTTGATTCTATTGGAATAACAAAAGGAAAAGGATTCCAGGGACCTGTTAAGAGATGGGGTATTAGAATACAATATGGTAAAGCTGCAAGAAGTAGTAAAAAAAGACATATTGGGTCTTTAGGACCATGGACTCCTTCAAGAACTATGTGGACTGTTCCTCAAGCAGGACAAATGGGTTACCATAAAAGAACAGAATATAATAAGAAAATCTTAAAAATTGGAGATGCAAGTGAAGTTGACCAGATTAACCCAGAGGGTGGATTCATTAAGTATGGATTAGTTAAAAATGACTATATATTAGTGAAAGGTTCCTTGCAGGGTCCAAGTAAAAGATTAATTATACTCAGAAAACCTATGAGGGCACATAGAAAATCTAACGATGCACCTCAAATAAACCATATAAGCACTAAATCAAAACAAGGTGTTTAATAATAGTGTTTTATTTAAGAGTGGTTGAGATGAAAGTTAATGTTTATTCAAAAGAAGGGGAAGTTAAAGAAGAAATTGAACTCCCTACTATTTTTAATGAAGTGTACAGGCCGGATTTAATAAAGAGAGCAGTTATTTCTTCACAAACTGCAAGAATACAACCTTGGGGATCTGATCCAATGGCAGGTAAAAGGACTTCTGCAGAATCTTGGGGTTCTGGTAGGGGAGCAGCTATGGTTCCAAGAATAAAAAATGGTTCTAAAGCAGCATTTATTCCACAAGCTATTGGTGGTAGAAGGGCTCATCCTCCTCGTCCTCAAAAAACTTATCATGAAAAAATAAATGTAAAAGAAAGAAGATTTGCTATTAGATCTGCGGTTGCAGCTACTTCTAATCAAGAATTAGTTGAAAAAAGAGGTCATAAAATAGAAAATGTTCCTCAATTACCTTTAGTTGTTGATGATGAAATTTCTAATATTAAAAAAACTAAGGATACTCGTGAAATATTTAGAAAATTAGGAATAATGGATGATATTGTTCGAGCTAAAAAAGGTAAAAAAATAAGAGCAGGTAAAGGTAAATTAAGAGGTCGTAAATATAAAACTACTAAAGGACCTCTAATAGTTGTAGCTGAAGATAAAGGCATTTGTTTAGGTGCAAGAAACCATGCTGGTGTAGATGTAGTAACTGTTGATAATTTAAATGCTGAATTATTAGCACCTGGAACTCACCCAGGCAGATTAACTGTATTTACTAAATCCGCTATAGAAAAATTAGGAGGATTATTCTAATAGCTTTTTTTTAAGCTTGGAATAGAAGGTGGATATTATGGATCCGTACTCAGTTATTATCAGACCTCATGTTACAGAAAAAACCATGAATTTGATTGATCAAAAAAATGAATTAACATTTGTTGTTTTGAGAGAAAGTGATAAGGCAAATATTAAAAATGCTTTTGAACAGCTATTTGATGAAAAAGTAAAAAATGTTAATACTCATATTAATTCTAAAGGATTAAAAGTAGCTTATATACAACTCACAGAAGAGGATAAAGCTGAAGATATAGCTGTTAGAATGGGAGTATTCTAAGTCATGGAGGTAAAAATATGGGAAAACGTTTAATACACCAAAGAAGAGGAAGAGGAACTCCTGCTTATCGTAGTGCTTCTCATCGTTTTAAAGATAAAATTCAATATAGAGCATATGATTCTTTAGAGAAAGAAGGGAGTTTAAAAGGAAAAGTCATTGAAATAGTTCATGACCCTGGGAGAACCGCACCAATAGCTAATGTTAAATTTGAAAATGGTGAAAAAAGGTTTATATTGGCTCCTGAAAGTATTCAAGTAGATGATGATATTGAATGTGGTATTTCAGCACCAATAAGTTTTGGAAATTCCTTACCTTTAGCTGAAATTCCTGAAGGAACTCCAGTTTATAATCTTGAAAACAGACCAGGAGATGGAGGACGTTTTGTTAGATCTTCTGGAACTTATGCTTCTTTAATCACACATGATTCAGATAAGGCAGTTATTGAACTACCATCTGGCGAGTTAAAATCTTTCAATCCTAAATGCAGAGCAACTATAGGTGTTGTTGCTGGAGGAGGAAGAAAAGAAAAACCATTCCTTAAAGCAGGTAAAAGATGGCATGCTCTTAAGGCTAAAGGTAAAAAATCTATGACTGTAAGAGGAGTAGCAATGAATGCGATTGATCATCCTCATGGAGGAGGTAACAGACAACATCCTGGACGACCTACCACAGTTTCCAGACATGCACCTCCAGGAAGAAAGGTTGGTTCTATTGCAGCTAAACGAACAGGGAAAAGAAGATAATATTGGGAGGTGGCTTATTGGCAAGAAAAGTATTTAAATATAAAGGTTATACTCTAGAAGAATTACAAGACATGTCTTTAGATGATTTAGTAAAAGTATTACCAGCAAGGCAAAGAAGATCTTTAAAAAGGGAATTTATACCTAGACAGCAAACTTTGCTTGATAAATTTAGAAAGTTGAAAAAACAAGAACAAAAAGGTGGAAAACCATTAGTTATTAAAACTCATTGTCGGGACATGATTGTTCTTCCTGAGATGGTTGGTACAAAATTTGGAATATATAATGGTAAAGAATTTATGGAAGTAGAATTTACTCCTGAAATGATAGGCTGTTACTTTGGAGAATTTGCTCCAACCAGACAAAGAGTTCAGCACGGAGATCCAGGTATGGGAGCTACAAGATCATCTATGTTTGTACCTCTCAAATAAGGAGATTATGTCATGGCTAACATTAAATATGCTTATAATAAAGAAGATGATTCTAAAAAAGCACGTGCAATGGGTAAATCTCTCAAAATTTCTCCAAAGCATGCTGTTGAAATATGTAGGGAACTAAGAGGAATGGAGTTGGAAAATGCGAAAAATTACCTTGATGAAGTAATTTCAATGAAAAAAGCAGTTCCTTTCAAAAGACATAATAAAAAAGTAGGTCATAGAAAAGGGTTAAAGAATTGGCCTAGTGGTCGATATCCAGTTAAAGCAGCTAGTCACATTTTAAAAATTTTAGAAAATGCTGAAGCTAATGCTGAATACATTGGAATGGACAACGAAAACTTGATAGTTGAACATATTTCTAGTCATAGAGGGTTTATTATTAGAGGAGGAATTCCAAGAGCTTTTGGAAGAGTAACTCCATTTAATACACCAACCACCCATATACAAGTCGTTTTAGGAGAGGCTTAATAATGATTGAGAAAGATTTTGTCACAGAAGGCCTTAGAAGAACTAGAATCGATGAATTTTTAGAAGATGAGCTTGAAAGAGCAGGTTATGGTGGAATGGATATACAGGTTACTCCTCTAGGTACAATGGTTGTTGTTTATGCTGAAAGACCAGGAATGGTTATTGGGCGTGGTGGAAAAACCGTAAGAGCTATTACTCAAACTCTTAAAAATAACTTTGAACTTGACAATCCTCAAGTTGAGGTTAAAGAAGTTGATGTTCCAGAATTAAATCCAAAAATTATGGCATCTAAAATTGCATCAATGTTACAAAGAGGAATGCATTTTAGAAGAGTAGCTTATTCAACTATTCGCAGAATAATGGGGTCTGGAGCTCAAGGTGTAGAAGTAACTATATCTGGTAAAATTAGAGGTTCAAGATCTGCAGTAGCTAAATTTGTGGAAGGTTATATCAAAAAATGTGGTGAACCATCAACAAGATTTGTTAAAGAAGGATTTTCAACTGTTCAATTGAAACCTGGTGTTTTAGGAATATTTGTTAGAATCATGCCTCCTGATGCTGTATTACCTGATAAGGTAGATATTATTCCTCCAACAATTGAAGAAATTGAGGAAGAATCTATAGTTGATGATACTGTCACTACTACTGAGGATGAAATCGTTGATTCTGAATTCATCGAGGATGAAGAGGATATTGATAGTCTTGAAGAGCTTGAAGATGAAGTTGATAGCCTTGAAGAGTTAGAAGACGAAGTCGATAGTCTTGAAGAGCTTGAAGATGAAGTTGATAGCCTTGAAGAGTTAGAAGACGAAGTCGATAGTATTGAAGAGCTTGAGGATGAAGTTGATAGTATTGAAGAGTTAGAAGACGAAGCTGATAGTCTTGAAGATGATGAAGGTCTTAAAGAGCTAGAAAACGAAGCTGATAGTCTTGAAGAGCTTGAAGAAGAAATTGAAGAAATTGATAAGAAAATTGAAGAGATTACTGATGATGACTCTGGCACTGAAGTTGATAATGATTAAAATCATCCATAGCTATTCAATTGATTTATTATTCAATAATATAGAGTTGTGAATTAAAATGGCAGTTTTAAGGAGTAAAGAAATTTGGGAAATGGAAATTGAGGACATTCAAGAAAAATTGACTGAACTCAAGGCGGAATTAGCCAAAAATATTTCTAAAAGTTCTGCAGCAGGAGTTAATGAAAACCCTGGTAAAATTAGAGAACTTAAAAGGACTATAGCTCGTGTTCTTACAATTATGAGCCAAAGACAGAAGGAGAACTAAATGAAAATCTGTGATGTATGTGGTCTTCCAGAGGAACTTTGTGTTTGTGAAGAAATTGCAAGAGAAGTTCAAACTGTTAAAGTATTTACAGTTAGAAGAAGATTTGGAAAACTTATGACGATAGTAGAAGGCATAGATGAACATGATATTGATATTAAAGAGCTCACCAAGGAATTAAAAGCTCGTTGTGCCTGTGGTGGTACTTCTAAAAAGGGTCAAATAGAACTTCAAGGTGATCATAAACGTAGAGTCAAAGAAGTTTTATCTGATATGGGCTTTTCTTCTGATACTATTGAAATTAGAGATACTGATAAAAAATTCAATAGAAGAAAAAGAAGGTAATTTTTCCATTATCAATCATGAAGTTTATGAATATCAATATCAATCATTAACTACACATTGATTTGATAAAAAATTATTTTCAGTTGCTGAAATTGCAATATTAATTATAATAATAATATAATAAATTATTTATAATTATAATTTTTATTATAATTTTATAATTTAATTTTAGGTTAAAAATAATAAATTTTTAACTTTTTAAATTTTTTTAACTGTTATATAATTTCGGTATTGAATATCTAAATCATCATAATTTACACATGGTCATATAAATCATATAAAATCACATATAATGCCTATTAAGGTAATGATAGTTATCAAATTATCTTTAATTGATGATAGCTATAAACTAAAATATTTTGTTAAATTAACTTGATTTTGTTAAATAGTTAACTTGATTTTGTTAAATAGTTAACTTGATTTTGTTAATAATTAACTATAATATTTTGTTAATAATAATCTTCAAATAATAATCTTTTTTATACTTATATGAGATATTATGATAAACTCGAAAAATATATTCTATCATGAGTTAATCGGTTTAAATTGTGAAGTTATTGAAAGTTCAAATAAATCATTTGTTGGGATTAGTGGAAAAGTAATAGATGAAACAAAAAATACTGTTTTGATTGAAACCATTTGTGAAGAAGGGATTGAAGAGAAATTAATTCCTAAAGATGTTTCAATATTTCATTTTAAACTACCAAATGATAATTGGGTCGAAATTCATGGGAAAATATTAGTTAGTCGTCCTGAAGATAGAATAAAAAAGAAATTTAAAAAAATATAATATTGGTGATAACATGGTTGGTCTTAATGTTACAAAACCAGAAACTACATGCACTGATCCTAACTGTCCTTTCCATGGGACTTTGCCAGTTAGAGGACAAGTTCTTGAAGGTATTGTTACTAGTGATAGGGCAGAAAGGACTATTACTGTAGAAAGAAGTTTCTATAAATTTATAAGAAAATATGAAAGATATGAAAAGAGAAAATCGAAAATCAATGTTCACAAACCAGAATGTATAGAAGTTAATATTGGTGATTCAGTCAAAATAGCTGAATGCAGACCTTTAAGCAAAACTAAACATTTTGTTCTTGTTGAAGTGAAGGGAGATAGCTAAATGAAAGCTATAACTTCAAATATAGCTAAATCATTACCTATTGGTGCTCGTCTTCAATGTGTTGATAATACTGGGGCACGAGAAATTGAAATAATATCTGTAAAAGGATACAAAGGGGTACGTAGAAGACTTGATGTAGCTGGTGTTGGAGATCTTGTTGTTGCTTCAGTTAAAAAGGGTACTGCTGACATGAGGGGCGAAATTATAAATGCGGTTGTCGTTAGACAAAAAAAGGAATATCGCCGAGCTGATGGTTTA
This sequence comes from Methanobrevibacter sp., assembly GCA_009777005.1. Taxonomy (GTDB): domain Archaea; phylum Methanobacteriota; class Methanobacteria; order Methanobacteriales; family Methanobacteriaceae; genus Methanorudis. The sequence continues at coordinate 9,121 of WRMT01000018.1, forward strand.
CGTGTTAAATTTGAAGACAATGCTGCAGTTATTATAACTCCCGAAGGTGTTTTAAAAGGATCTGAAGTAAGAGGTCCTGTTGCTAAAGAAGCTGCAGATAGATGGTCAAGTGTAGGAAGTGCAGCAAGCATATTAATCTAAAGGTGATTAAATGTCAAAACAGCCAAGAAAACAAAGGAAAGCTCTTTACAATGCACCTTTACATGCACGCCGTAAAATTATGAGTGTGAATTTAAGTAAAGATTTAAGAGATGATTATGGTAAAAGGTCTTTACCTATTAAAACAGGAGATAAAGTAAAAGTACTTCGTGGAGAATTTAAAGACTATGAAGGAAAGGTTGAAAGTGTTGATTCTAAAAATTACAAAGTAATTATCGAAGGAGTTAATATAACTAAAACCGATGGAAGTTCTGTTTTTTTACCAATTCACCCCTCTAATTTGATGATTGTTGAAGCTGATTTAAAAGATGATAAAAGATATAAAATAATTGAAAGGGAGGAATAAAATGGCAAATATGGGATCAAGAAAACATCTTAAAAGATATAAAGCACCAAAAAATTGGTCTATTCACCCAAAAGAAGATAAGTGGACTGTTAAACCTGCCCCTGGACCACATGCTATAGAAGAATCTTTATCTTTATTGATTGTTATTCGTGATATTTTAAAATTAGCTGATAATTCAAGAGAAGCCAAAAAAATCATCAAAACTGGAAATGTTTTGGTTGATGGTAGAGTTAGAAAGGATTACAAGTTTCCAGTAGGTTTTATGGATGTAGTTCAAATTCCAAAAACTGGAGAAGCTTATAGGATTCTCCCTGATAAAAAAGGCAGATTAATTACTCATCCTATTCCTGAAGAAAATGTTAATTTTAAGCTATGTAAAATTAAGAATAAAACTACCATTAAAAAAGGTCAAACTCAGTTAAATCTTCATGATGGTAGGAATATGATAGTTGATGATAGTTTTGCTGTTGGAGATATCATCCACTTAGAAGTTCCAAATCAAGAAATAAATGACACATTTAAATTTGAAGAAGGGGCCATGGTTCTTGTAACTGGTGGTAAACATATTGGGGAAATAGGAAATATTACAGAAATTAATATTAATTATTCTTCAAATCCTAATACTGTTCTTATTGAAACTAATAAAAAAGATAGTTTTATCACTTTAAAAGACTATGCTTTTGTTATAGGAAAAGATGAACCTGCAATTTCTCTTCCTGGAGGCAAATAGATGAATCCAATGGAAAAAGTAGTGATAGCAAAAGCTACTTTAAATATTGGTGTTGGAGAAGGCGGTGAAAGATTATCTCGTGCTATTAATCTTTTATCTGAGTTAACTGATCAAAAACCAGTTAAAACTTTTTCTAAAGTTACAAATCCTGAATTTGGAATCAGAAAATATCAACCTATGGCTTGTAAAGTAACTCTTCGTGGAGAAAAAGCTATTAAAGCTATTAGGATGGTTTTAGACGGAATTGAAAATAATTTAAATAAAAAACAATTCGATTCTTATGGTAATGTTTCATTTGGTATAGAGGAACACATTGATATTCCTGGAATTAAATATGATCCTGATATTGGAATATTTGGAATGAATGTATCTGTAACTTTTGAAAAACCAGGATATAGAATTAAAAAAAGAAAAATTCAAAAGAGAAAGATTCCAAAAAGGCATATGATTAAAAGAGAAGAAACAATGAAATATATGGAAGATACTTTCCAAGTCCAAATAGATTAGGTGATACGTTGCCAAGAAAATACGGAAAAGCAGCAAAAAAATGTAGTCGATGTGGGGATCATTCTGCAATGATTAGTCGCTATGGACTCATGTTATGTAGGCAATGTTTTAGAGAAATTGCTCCTAAAATAGGCTTTAAAAAATATAATTAGAGGTGTTTTATTTGACTCTTATGGATCCTCTTGCAAATGCTCTAACTAATATAAGAAATAATGAATTGCAAGTAAATGAAAATTGTTCTATTTCACCAGCATCAAAATTAATCGGGCAAGTTTTGAGCACAATGCAAAAAGAGAATTATATTGGTGAATTTGAATACATTGATGATGATAAAGCTGGAAAATTTGAAGTTGAATTAGAAGGTAATATTAATCAATGTGGGGTTATTAAACCTCGTCATGCTGTAAAAAAAGACGAATTTGAAAAATTTGAAAAAAGATATTTACCAGCGAAAAATTTTGGAATTTTAATCGTAACCACTCCAGAAGGAATTATGACTCATAAAAAAGCTAAAGAAAAAGGAATTGGTGGACGATTGCTGGCATATATGTATTAGGTGATAAGATGGCTTTAGCTGCTGTTATTACAGAAGAATTAACTATTCCTGAGAATGTAGAAGTTACCATTGGCGATGAAGTTGTTGTTAAAGGTCCTCAAGGAGAAACTTCTAGAAAATTTAAATATCCTAATATATCTATGAAAAAAGAAAATAATAAAGTTATTTTAGAAACTAGATTTCCTAAAAAGAAAGATAAATCCATGATTGGAACAACTCGTTCTCATATAAATAATATGATAACTGGAGTTACTGATGGTTTCACCTATCATATGAAAATTGTTTTTGCTCACTTTCCAATGACTGTTAAAGTTAGTGGAGATAAAGTAACAATTGAAAATTTCCTTGGTGAGCGAAATCCAAGAAAAGCGGATGTTGTAGGTAGTGCTAAAGTTCAAGTTAAAGGTGATGAAGTAACTATCACTGGTATTAATAAGGAAGATGTTGGTCAAACTATGGCCAATTTAGAACAAGCTACTAAGATTAAAGGAAGAGATCCTAGAGTATTTCAAGATGGAATTTATTTAGTAAGTAAAGAATAAAGAATTTTACATTTTTAAATTCTAAAATATGATTAGGAATATTATAATTAAAAATATTTAAATTTAATATTATAGAATCCATTATAAAGATTATTATGATAATTACTAAATGTTATAATAATATTTTAAATATTTAATAATTATTTATTTATAAATATTTAATAATTAGTCATTAATAAAAAATATGTAACAGTTAGTCATTAATAAATATTTAACAATTTGTCATTAATAAATATTTTACAATTATTCATTATTAATAGTCTTTTTTATATTATCGGTGATTCAATGAAAAAAAAATTTAAAAGACAAGAATACGCCACTTATAAAAAACTTGGGATGAAATGGAGACGTCCAAGAGGGAAAACCAGTAAAATGAGAAGATATGAGTCTGGAAAACCAGCTATGCCTTCTATTGGATATGGTTCTCCTAAATCTACTCGGGGACTTCATCCTTCTGGTTATAAAGATGTTCTTGTTCGAAATATGTCTGAACTAGAAAATTTAGATCCATCTACTGAAGCAGGTAGGATAAGTGCTTCTATTGGTAATAAAAAGAAGGAATTGATGTTAACTAAGGCATCTGAATTAGGTATTAAAATTTTGAATAATAAATTAAATAAATAAATTAATTAATAAATAATATAGAATTAATTAATAAATTAATAAATAATATAAATTAATTAATAATAAATATTACTTATTTTAATTATTAATATTCAATAGCTTAAAAACTATTAATTAATTTTCACGGATTAAGATAAAAAAAGAAAAATATTTAATTTATTGTAGAGTTTTGGGTTAATATTTGTATGGATATTTAATTTATTGTAGAGTTTTGGGTTAATATTTGTATGGATATTTAATTTATTGTAGAGTTTTGGGTTAATATTTGTATGGATATTAATTATAATAGAAAATTCTCAAATTACAAAATAAACTGGAAATGGAGGTTTATCATGAATCTTACTACTCAAAGAAGATTAGCTGCTAGTATTCTAAAGGTAGGGATTAATCGTGTATGGATAAATCCTGAAAAAATAGAAGAAGTTTCAAGGGCTATTACAAGAGAAGGGGTAAAGCAACTAATAAATCAAAATACTATAAAAGCTAAACCTCAAAAAGGTATAAGTAGCTACAGATCAAAAAAATTAAAAGAGCAAAAGAAAAAAGGAAAGAGAAAAGGTAGAGGAAGTGTAAAAGGAGCAAAAGGTGCTCGTATTCCTAAAAAGAAAGCTTGGATGACTACTATCAGAGCTTTAAGGCGTGATCTCAAAAATATGCGTGAAGCCGATGAAATTGATTCTACTACCTATCGTAAGTTATATAATATGGCTAAAGGCGGTGCCTTTAGAAGTAAATCTTACATGAAAACATATGCTCGGGATCATGATTTGATTAAATAGGAGGAATATTTTTGGCTCATGGATCAAAGTATAAGGTAGCATTTAGACGAAGAAGAGAAGGTAAAACTGACTATAGTGCAAGATTAAAATTAGTGGATTTAGATAAAAATCGTTTAGTAGTCAGAATTTCTAATGCTAATGTTATTGTTCAAATAATTATAATTGGAAAAGATGGTGATGAAACCATTGTATCTGCTCACACAAAAGAATTACAAAAATTAGGTTGGTTAGGTGGAAGCAAAAATACTAGTGCAGCATATTTAACAGGATACCTCTGTGGGAAAAAAGCATTAGCTAAAGATATTAATGCTGCTGTTTTAGATATAGGTCTTAAACCATCTGTTAAAGGATCTAAAGTCTTTGCTGCCCTCAAAGGAGCAGTTGACGCTGGATTAGAAGTTCCTCATGGAGATTCTATTATTCCTGATGAAAATCGTATATCTGGTGAACACATTGCAGAATATGCTAAATTGTTAAATGAAGAAGATCTTAAAAAAAGATTTTCTCAATATTTAAAAAGAGGACTTCAACCTGTAGATTTACCAAATCATTTTGAAGAAATTAAGAATAAAATTGATAGTGAGGCATAACTATGAGTTTTGATATGGAGGAATGGGAACCTAAAACTAAAGTTGGGAGAATGGTTAAAGAAGGAATCATCACTGATATTGATGAAATTTTTGAAAAAGGTCTCCCAATAATGGAATTAGAAATAGTTGATGCTTTACTTCCAGATTTAGATGAAGAAGTAATGGATGTAAACCTAGTTCAAAGAATGCACAAATCTGGAAGAAAAGTTAATTTCAGAGTTATTGTTGCAGTAGGTAACAAAAATGGTTACGCTGGATTAGGACAAGGTAAAGCAAGAGAAGTTGGTCCAGCTATTAGAAAAGCTGTTGATGATGCAAAATATAATGTCATTAAGGTTAGAAGAGGCTGTGGAGATTGGGGCTGTGTATGTGGAAGAGAACATACAGTTCCATTTAAAGTTAATGGTAAAACAGGCAGTGTAACTGTTACATTATTACCTGCTCCTGCAGGTGTAGGTTTAGCTATAGGAGATGTAGGAAAAACTATAATGAAACTTGCAGGTATTAATGATGTATGGTCTCAAACTAGTGGACAAACTCAAACTACTGTTAACTTTGCAAATGCTACTTTTGAAGCTTTAAAAGAGTTGAATAAAGTTAAGGCAAGTGAAAAAGATCTTAAGGGTATGGGAGTATACTCTAAATAAATCTGGTGATTTTAATGTTTTTAGTTATTAGAGTTAGAGGTACAACTGGTGTCAATCGTGACATTGCAGATACTTTAAAAATGTTAAGACTCCATAGAATTAATCATGCTGTTTTAGTTGAAGATAATCCAAATTATAAAGGAATGCTTCAAAAAGCTAAAGATTATATAACTTGGGGAGAAGTTAATAATGAAACTTTGTCTGAGATAATTTCTAAAAGAGGAGAATTTATCGGTGGAATAAGAGTTACAGATGAAATTTTAGCTGAATTAACTGAAAATTCTGGCTATTCTTCTGTTGAAGAATTAGCTAATTCTTTGATTAATGGTAATGTTAAAGCTATAGATATTGATATGAAACCTGTTTTCCGATTGCATCCTCCAAGAAAAGGTTATGAAGGCATTAGGCTTTCAATTAATGAAGGAGGATCTTTAGGGTATCGTGGTAAACTTATTAATGATCTTGCTTCAAAAATGACTTAGTCATATTAATTTTTTGAGGTGTATAATATGATTAGAAAAAAACGTAAAATTAATAAAATGAGAGGTTCACGATCTATCGGTGGAGGATGCTCTAAAAAAAGAAGAGGAGCAGGACATAAAGGAGGTAAAGGTAACGCCGGAGCTTCCAAACATCATTGGACTTGGACTGTTAAATACGATCCAGATCATTTTGGAAAACATGGATTTAAAAGACCACAAAAGAAAATTAATAAGGTAAATCCTGTTAATTTAAGTTATTTGAATGCAAAAGCTGATCAACTTCTAGCTGAAGGATTAGCTACTAAAGAAGGAGATTCTATAGTTATTGATGTTACTGAACTTGGTTATGATAAGGTTCTTGGTGGTGGAAAGCTTTTTAAATCTTTCACTATTAAATCTCCAATGTTTTCCTCATCTGCTGAGGATAAAATTCAAGAAGCTGGAGGAGAAGCTATAAAAATCTAGCTTTGGATTGACATTAGCTATACTTAAATAAATACTGAGGAATAATATGTTTTTAGAATATTTTAAACCCTTGTTTTCTATTTTGCCTGAAGTTAAGGCTCCTATACATAAACAAGACTTTAAAGAAAAACTTAAATGGACAGCTATTATTTTGGTATTATACTTTTTTTTAACTCAAATACCTTTATATGGTTTAAGTGATCAGGCAGTTGATCAATTTGCTGCTTTAAGGGCTGTAATGGCGGGTAACTTTGGTTCAATTCTTACATTAGGTATTGGTCCTATCGTAACCTCATCCATTGTTCTTCAACTTCTTGTTGGAGCAAAGATTTTAAAATTAGATCTTTCTAAACATGAAGATAAAGCTCTTTTCCAAGGTACTCAAAAGGTTTTAGCTATTGTCATGACAGTTTTTGAAGCTGGTGTATTAGTATTTACTGGAAGTTTAATACCTATTGATTCTTCTTTTTTAGTGATTTTAATGATTCAATTGATTATTGGAGCTATTTTAATCATTTTTTTAGATGAAGTCGTTTCTAAATGGGGTTTTGGAAGTGGTGTAGGTCTATTTATTGCAGCAGGAGTTTCTCAAAATATTATTGTTGGCGCATTTAATTTCTTACCTAGCCCAACACAGCCTGGTGTGCTTTCGGGTATGATTCCAGCATTTATCCAATCTATTGCAAATGGATCTCCTAATCCTATGATTTTAGGTCCTCTAATAGCTACTATAGCAGTATTTTTAGTAGCTGTTTATGGGGAGAGTATGCGTGTGGAAATACCAATTTCCCATGGACAGGTTAAAAGACATGGTAGAATAAGAGGTTCTGTGGGAAAATATCCTTTGAAATTTATTTATGCAAGTAATATGCCAGTTATTTTAACAAGTGCATTACTTGTAAATGTTTCTTTAATTGCAAGTGTTTTTCAAAGGATTGGATTTCCTATATTAGGTGAAGTTGATCAAGGTAGAGCTATTAGTGGTTTAGCGTATTTTTTAACCACTCCCGCTGCAAGTGAACTTTTTACATACCCATTAAAAGTTTTAGTATACGCTATTTTCTTCATTGGCTTTTGTATACTTTTCGCATGGCTATGGGTAGAAATGAGTGGTCTAAATGCAAAAGAAGTTTCAAAACAATTACATAGTTCGGGAATTCAGATTCCTGGTTTTAGAAGCAGTAAACAGCAACTTGATAAAATTATGAAAAAATACATTCCGGCTTTAACCGTTCTTGGTGGTGTTTTTGTTGGTCTCTTGGCATTTGGTGCTGATTTGACTTCAGCTCTTGGTGGAGGTACAGGTGTACTTCTTACTGTAGGTATTGTTTATAAACTTTATGAAGAAATTGCTCAAGAACAACTTATGGATATGCATCCAATGCTTAGAAAGTTCTTAGGAGAGTAATATACAAATATGCCTTATTTAATATTATATAAAAATCAGTTAATAATTAATAACATAAACAATTTAATTATTAATTATTAATAATATATTTTTATAATATTCTTTTATTAAAAAATAATAAATTATTTTAAGTTAACTTTATTAACACTTTTAAGTAATTTAATAAATAATTAGTTATTTTTAAGTTAATTTAATAATGAATTTTGAGTAATTTAATAAATAATTAATTATTTTTAAGTTAATTTAATAAGGAATTTTGAGTAATTTAATAAATAATTAGTTATTTGTGAGTTAATTTAATAAGGAATTTTAAGTAATTCTAATAAATAATTAATTATTTTAAAGTCAAGGTGTCTGGTAATTCGAAAAAATTGAAAGTAGGAGATATGTTATTTAATATGTTTGGAGTTCATTAAATGATTATTTCATAAAA
>WRMT01000019.1 GCA_009777005.1 Methanobrevibacter sp.
ATTCTAAAAATCCAATAAGTTTACTCCGTAGATTAGCTTGCACTGTTAAAAATTATCTTCCTAATAAGAGAACATTACAAAACAGAGGCGACTGGCACATTTTACCCCAGTGAATTTACAGTGTCAGTTAAAATTAATTTTTCATTTTTTCAATATGTGTTAAAATGATATTGAGGTTTTTTGTGTATTGCGTTTTTCTATTTCTTCCGATGATTTCTGGGTTTGGGCGTATATGTGCTCTTTTATTATAATAGTTATCTAAACTATGCTCATCATTCATTATAAAACAATGTAAAAAGTAGAGGATAATAAAAATTTTTATTTGAAATAAAATAATGAAAATCAATCAATTCTTTGTATTTTTTTTAAAATCAAAGATTCTTCATTTTTCCTTATCCTCATTTAAGTTTTTTATTATCAAATATAAATTCGTCATTAATATTATTGCAAATAATGGAAATATAATTGTTTCAACAATGGAAATATTTACTCCAGAAAATGCCATGAAAATGAGCATCATTACTATTGCTAATATCAATGTTACACCTTTTATTATAATCACTGGTGCAAAAAGATAACCTAATGATTTGTTTTTAATTAGTAACATTCCAGAAAGAATTGCAGCAGGGACAATAAATCCTAAATCCAATGCTTGAATAACTAATGTTGTATAATGTTCCAGCACAGCAGGTGCTTTTTCTATTGAAGGTAAGATCACACCAAGCCATAATAAACAAATACCTATACCTATAATTATATTGAATATTCCCACATATTTTCTAGGAAATTTTTGATTAAAATGGTTTTTCAGCTCTTTTAGTTCATTTGATGTGATATTTATCAGAAATGCGAAAAAAGATAATGACATCAAAAGGACATAAATCAAAAAAAATTGATTGTACATTGTTAAAAAGGAATAGGAAACATAAGTATATAAAAAATATCCTATTGTACCTGTCAACAATAATTTTCCCCTTATCGAGCTTTTATTTGCCAATATCAATGAAAAAATTAATAATGGAATTCCAAAGACTAAGGTTACAAAATCCTGTGCTCTCGCCTGTGAAGCCATAGCTATTGAATCCTTATAATAAAGACCTTTTCCATAAAGTGTAACTGTTTCCCCATTAATTGCCTGAAATGTTTCAAACTCTCCTATATTTTCATTTGAGAAAAATCCATAACCTGCCACTATAAATGATAAAATTATTATCAAAACTACTAATAATGTGTTTATTGTTTTAATTTTCACTGTAAAACCTCTAAAATGTTCATAATGTCATTCAAAAATTTCAGGAAAAATGATTAAAAAATTTTTTTACTTTTTTATTTTTTGAGAAAACATCTACATTTAATACTAATACAATAATTACTAATTTCTTTTTTCGATTATTTAAAAAAAAAAAAAAAAAAAAAATTAAATTGATTTTAACTCATCAATAACTATTTTAGCCTTTTCTAAAATTTCATTTTCATTTAACTTTGTTAAGTTCCTGTTTTCCATTAATATTTCACCATTACAAATTGTGGTGTGAACATTAGAACCATTAGCTGCATAAACTAAATTAGAGCTAATTTGATTACTCATTGGAGTTAAATTAGGACTATTAATGTCAATTAATATCATGTCAGCATATTTTCCTTGTTCTAATGATCCAATATCATTTTCTAAACCTAATGACTTTGCTCCATTTAAGGTAGCCATATTTATCACTTCGCCTGCTGGAAGTAGCTTTGGATTTAAGGTATTTACTTTTTGAAGTAGTGATGCAAACTTCATCTCTTCAAACATGTCAAGATTATTATTTGATGCTACACTATCTGTTCCAATAGAAACACAAATATCATTAGCTAATAATTCATTTACTGGAGATATTCCTGAAGATAATTTCATATTACTACAAGGATTATGAGATATTTTAACATTATTCTTTTTTATAATAGCTATTTCTTCTTTTGATAACCATACTCCATGGGCAGCTAAGACATCCTCATTTAAAAAGTTAATATCATCTAAATATTCAAATGGACGTTTTCCAGTAGCTTCTATTACATCGTTGATTTCTTTTTGAGTCTCATTCATGTGGATATTAATTCCTACATTATACTTATTAGCTTTTTCTCTTACTCCCTCAAGTAGCTCTTTTGAAGTTGTAAATGTTGAATGTGGACCAAAAAATGTTTTTATTCTGCCATTAGCTTGGTTGTTGCATTTTTTAATTAGAGATATGTTTTCCCTAAATTCATTTTCTCGTTTTTTTGAATCTCCAAAGTCAATCATGCCATAAGATAAACATCCTCTAATACCTGATTCTTCAACAGATCTAGCTACATCTTCCATGAAAAAGTACATATCATTAAAAGTTGTGGTTCCTGACTTTATCATTTCTACCTGTGCTAAAAGTGCCCCAATATAACAATAATCCCCATTTAACTTAGATTCCATTGGCCAAATATGATTATTTAACCAGGGGTCCAGTTCCATGTCATCAGCTAATCCTCTGAATAAGTTCATTGAAATATGAGTATGAGTATTAATAAGACCAGGGAGTAATATTTTATTAGTTCCATCGATTACTTTATCAATAGCTATTGAATCTATTTTTGGTGATATTTCAGCTATTTTATCGTTTTCAATAAGTAATGACTCTTTTTTTCCAGATTGAATGATTTTTCCATTGATATTTTCTTGTTTCAATATAATTGCATCTTTTATTAGAATATTTTTTGTTTCCATTTTTTCACCAAACTTTTACTTATTATTAATTACTTTATTTTTAAACAATAAACAATTTAATAACAATTTAAAATATTAGATAATTTTTATTATAAAAAATAATTTGATGAATTATGAAATAATATAAAAAAATAATAAAAAACAAAAAATTTTGAAAAATTATAAGAAAAAATGAAAAAATAATATAAAAAAATAAAAAAAAACAAAAAATAATTAGAAAAATTATAAGAAAAAATGAAAAAATATTATTAAAAAAAAAATTAGAAAAATATATTTGAGAAAAAAAGCCATGAATATTAGCTAAAACTTATGAAAATCATTGCAAGTATGTAAAAATATCCAAACATCCTATTTGAAAATTTGAAGTAAATAAATTGAGTCTTGAAGAAAAATTAATAATACTTGGTAGAGCTGGGATGAATCATATTGATGAATCTGGAAAATGTTACATTGGAGTAGTAGATTATAAAAACCAATATATTTCTAACATTTCTAAGAAAAAGAAGAAAAATATTTTCAAAAGAATAATAGAATTAAGTAAAGAAATGGATATAAGAATAAAAATAGAATAAGGATAAAAAAAGATTTAGCTACAAAAAACAAACAAAGATGAAAAATATAGAATTTAGTTTGCTTGCTACTGTACTAATGATATCACCTAATCAGTAGCTTAAGTGACATTCATCATTTAATAAGTTTTAGCTTTCTCAAGACCCCCTAATTTCATTGAATTTTTACCTAAATCAACAATCAAAAACCTGATACACATGTCAAAAATGTGAAATATTAAAATATTTATTAGAAAAGAAAAAGTATATTGTATTATGATAGATGAAATAATTGAATTTTTTTCTGAGCAGCCCCAGTATTTTGGAATTATATTTGTTTGTTTTGGGATTTTGATGATATGTGCAGGAATTAAAAATTGGGGATGGTTTTTTATAGGTAATAACTATGATTTAAACAAGATTGAAGGAATCAACAATTTTTTTGGACGGAAAATTGCCAGAATCGTGACAGTTTTTAGTGGAATAGTTGTAGTTATTGCTGGAATTGTCTGGTATTGGATTTATGCCTTTTATGTAATTTAAAATTGCAATTTAAGAATGAAATTATGATGAAATGTATGAAGCCTAAATAAAAAAAAAAAACTAAAAAACTAAAATAAAAACTATTAAATAAAAAAAACCTAGCCATTAAGTTAATAAGGAATTTTTATGAAGATTAAAATTGCAATACCCTCAAAAGGAAGAATCAGTGATCCATCAATAGCTATTTTAGAAAAAGCTGGACTTGGACTTAAAGACGTTAGTAATAGAAAGTTATTTTCAAATACTCATCATTCTGATATCAGTGTAATGTTTGCCCGTGCAGCAGATATTCCAGAGTTTGTAGCTGATGGAGTAGCTGATATGGGAATAACTGGCTTAGACTTAATAAAAGAAAATAAGTCAGATGTGAAAATTTTGGCTGATTTGAAATTTGGTCAAACAAGTTTAGTTTTAGCTTCTCCAGAAGAATCAGCTATTGATTCAATTGATGATTTAAAGTCTGGAATGACAGTAGCTACTGAATTTCCAAATTTAACAAATAGCTATTTAAAATCATATGATATTAATGCAAAAATTGTTGAGTTAACAGGATCAACTGAAATTGCTCCTTTTATTGGGGTAGCTGATGTGATAGCTGATTTAACAAGTACTGGAACCACTTTAAAAATGAATCACCTTAAAGTGATTGATAATATTCTAGATAGCTCAATAAAATTAATAGCTAGTGAAAATAGCTACAATGAGAAGAAAAATTTAATTGACACTATTGCAATGAGTATTAAAGGAGTAATTGACGCTCAAGGGAAAAAATTACTTATGATGAATCTTGCACTCAAAAATTTAGAGGATGTTAAGAATTTGATGCCCTCTATGACAGGACCTACTGTTTCAGAAGTTTTGTCTTATGGAGAAGATACAGTAGCTATTCAAGCTGTTGTAGATGAAAAAGAAGTTTTTAATCTTGTTAATAAACTTAAAAATGCAGGAGCTCATGATATATTAGTTGTTCCAATTGAAAGAATTATATAGAACTTTAAATATTGAATTTTATTGCTTATAAAAAAAAAAAAAAAAATTTTAATAAATATCTTGTTGGAAATAAAGTTTTTAAGTAATTTTTTTTTAAAAATTTTTATATTATAGTAAGAAACTTAATTTTTGGCACAAAAATTTTCAATTTATATATAAATAATTAGAAAATTTCGTACCAAAAATTTTGTGTGCGACTATAAATTATTAATTTATCTAAATGATAAAAATTTATATTTTTTAATAAAAATAATTAATATCTGCTTATTTTAAAAAATAATATAAATAAATAGATTTTTAGTAAAATTATTTGGTAATAACCTAAAATTTAATTTAATTAATGATTTAATCGAGTAAATAGGCATAAAACCCATAATAAGTATAATAGTGCTAAAGAAAGACGAGCAAGAAGGTTTTTTTATTTCTTCCTTTAGCACGGTTAGACCTAGGAAAAATAAAAAGTAGTTCTAAGGAGGTTTGATCTAACCCAATTATATTATTTGACTAAATAAATATATAAACTTTACTTTATTTTTTTTCAAATGAAATTGAAATTTATCAATTGTGATGATTAATTTTTAGAGAAAATGTTTTTATTATAGTTAAAGACTTTAATTTTTGCTAAAAGAATAATTTTATTAAATGATAATAATTTTATTAATTTCATTTTTATGAATATTGATATTATTAATATTAAAAATAATTTAAAATTATCATTTATATTTAAAATAAAGTGATATAATAAAAATAATTAATCAAATAAAAAATTATTTGATGATAAATAAAAACATTATAAAAGCAGAAAATTTCTTCTCAAGCTTAAAAAAAAAATATTTATTCCTCTCAATTTAACAAAACTTAAAAAGTGATGTTTAAGCTTAAAATCCAGAGGAAAAAGTTTTTATTTAGATTAGTGAAAAATTTTAAAGACAATAAAAAAAAAAAGATTGAAATTATCTCAAAAATATGATAATCTCAACTATCTATCAATATAATCTTTTAATTTTCTTCGAGCTTGACCTATGGTAAGAGGAAAAGAATTAGCTATTTTAATCTTGTCTTCTTTTTCTAGAATTTCAATTAAGTGAGCTATTCTTGGAAGTCTTAAATCAGCTTTTCTAACTGTTTTTACATCATCAAAAACTTCATGAGGAGTTCCTTCCTTTATAATCTCCCCATCTTTTATAATGTGTACTTTGTGTGAATACAATGGTACAAGATCAACATCATGAGTAGAGATAATAATTGTCATTCCTTGATTATTTAGTTCATATAATAATTTAAGAATGTTTGAAGCTCCTTTAGGATCAAGTCCCGATGTAGGCTCATCTAAAACCATTGTTTTAGGATTCATAGCTAATATTCCAGCAATAGCTACTCTCTTTTTCTGACCACCACTTAAATGGTGAGGAGGTTTTTTTTCATACCCTTCCATTCCAACCTTTTTTAAAGCAGTTGTGACTCTTATTTTTGTTTCTTCTTGGTTAAGTCCAAGGTTCAATGGACCAAAAGCCACATCTTCTTCTACAGTAGGGGCAAATAGCTGATCATCAGGGTTTTGAAAAACAGTTCCAATTTTTTGACGAGCTTCAAGTAAACTTTTTTTATCATATTTTAATGTTTTCCCCTCAACTAATATCTTACCTGAAGATGGTTCGAAAATTCCATTAAAGTGTAAAAAAAGTGTGGATTTACCAGCTCCATTATTACCTAATAATGAAACCATATCCCCTTTTTTAACTTCAAAATCAATATTATTTAAAGCTTTTGTACCATCAGGATATAAATAAGTCAGATTTTTCGTTTCTATAATATTCACTATTCTCACCGAAAAATTTAAAATTTATGTCGTCAGCTTTAATCAAATTAGCTCACGAAAATTAATAATTAATGTCATGAATTTTTATCAAGATATTTTTTAATATCTTAAATTCCAATCAAAAAAACTTTTTAATAAGAAAAATTTCAATCAAAATACCTTTAAATATCTTAAATTCCAATCAAAAAAACTTTTTAATAAGAAAAATTTCAATCAAAATACCTTTAAATATCTTAAATTCCAATCCAAAAACCATTTAATCTAAAAAATTTTAATCAAGATACTTTTATTTATTATTTTTTATTTTTCCAAAATAATAATATAGCAGAATTAGTAACAACAAATACAGAACCTATATTATGAGCAATTGCTCCAGTAATTGGATTTAAAACTCCAAGCATTGCTAATACAACAGCTATAAAGTTAAAAATTAGTGAAAATATAATGTTCCACTTAATTTTACTCATTGTTTTAATTGATAATCCTAATAATTGAGGAATGTTTCCTACATCATCTCCTACTAATACTATATCCGCAGCTTCAATAGCTATATCACTTCCAATTCCACCCATTGCAATACCAACATAAGATTTTTTTAAAGCAGGAGCATCATTTACTCCATCACCTATCATAGCTACATTTTGGTTTTTTTGTTTGTAATCATCAATTATATCCATTTTTGATTCAGGTAGAGAATTTGAAAATACTTTTTCAATAGCTAACTCTTTTCCTATATAATTTGCAGATTTTTCATTATCTCCTGTGACTAAAATAGGTTCTAATTTTTTGTTTTTAATTTGCAAAATAAGTTCCTTAGAATCAGTTCTTAACTGATCACTTAAAATAAGATATCCTGCAAATTCACCATTGATAGACACATAAATAACAGTAGATCCATTTTTTATATACTTTGAAATAGTTTTTTCCTCTTCATCTGGAATACTTATATTGTTCTCCTTGAGTAATCTTTTATTACCTGCTAATATTATTTTATCTTTTACCTCACCAATAACCCCTTTTCCAATTTTCATTTGAAAATTTGTTACTTCTAATAGACTTTGATTTGAAAGGTTATAGTAAAAATCCACAATTGCTTTTCCTAAAGGATGTTCTGATTTATTTTCTAGAGATGCTACAATTCTACATAGCTCATTTTTATCATAGTCATTATAAGTAATTACATCTATAAGTTCTGGTTTTCCATATGTTAAGGTTCCTGTTTTATCAAAAATTATTTTTTTCACTTCTGATAATTTTTCTAATGCATCTCCATCTTTTATTAATATCCCATATTTTGTTAAATTTCCTATAGCTGAGACTATAGCAGTTGGTGTTGCTAAAACAAAAGCACATGGACAAAAAACAACTAAAACAGTTACAAATCTTATTATATCTCCAGTTATCACGAATGTAGCTATTGCTAAAGTAAAAGCTATTGCAACGAACCAAGTTGTCCATTTGTCTGCTAATCTTACAATTTTTGATTTATCCACATCTGTAGATTTTACTAAAGATATCATTCGCTGAAGAGAACTATCTTTTCCTAACTTTCTAGCTTTCATGATGAAAGATCCATATTGATTAAGGGTTCCACTGAAAACTTCATCTTTTTCTAATTTATCTACAGGTATAGGTTCCCCAGTCATAATTGATTCATCAATGGTTGATTCACCCTCCACTATTATTCCATCAACAGGAATTGTTTCTCCAGGAAAAACCTTTATTAAATCCTGTACTTTGACATTTTCAGCAGGAATAACTTTTTCTTCACCATTAGTTATTATTCTAGCAGTTCTAGGACTTAATTTTACAAGTTTTTCTATGCCTGATTTTGATTTAGCTATTGAATAATTTTCTAATGCTTCTCCAAGAACCATTATAAATGCAATTTCTCCAGCTGCGAATATTTCTCCAATAATTAAGGATGCAATTAATGCAATCGATACTAAAACACCTGCTTTTATATCAAATCTTGTTATTAATCCTTTTAGTGCATTTATAATTATCGGAAACCCACATAAAATTACTGCAATCCAAGCCAAATCAAACATTAATATTTTTATCTGAAAAAAGCTTAATATTAATACTATTAATGATACAATCAGTCGAAACTTATCATCAAGTATTAAATTCCTTAGTCTCATTTTTACCCTCGTTTAATTTTCTTAGTGTAGTAATGTCCAGATGATTATATGATACTTAATCAACGAACTTTAATTAATCTATTAATTAATGAATAAAAAATACATATTCTCTATTAAAAATATTTACTTAATAATACTATTTTCATTTTGATTTATATGTAAGTATTACTCTTATGATGTTAAGACCTATTTAAAAAAATTTTAAAAATGTAAATAAATATAAAAAATTTAAAATTATAAAAAATATGAAAAATTTTAAAAATTTAATTATAAAAAAAATATTAAAATTTAAAAATTATTAAAATTTAAAAATTTAAAATTATAAAAATTTAATAATAAAAAATTAAAAAAATAAAAAATTATTAAAAATTATAAAAAATATGAAAAATTTAAAAATAAATAATGCTTAAAAAGAATTTGTTTATTTATTATTATTTTTCATATTTTGATTGTGCTCTCCAATAGCCAAAGAAATATCCTATTATAAGTGCTCCTATAGCTGCTTGAACTGCAAACAACAAACTTTCTATTTCACCACTTGGAGGTTCCCAAAATGAGGAAAACCATGGCTCATAACCAGTTTCTTCAACAGCTTCACTAGCGGCACCATCTGAACCACTAAAATAACCTTCTTCTTCTCCAAAGCCAGAATACATTACCATTGGAACTATAGCTATAATAACTACTAGAACTAGTAAAATTATATTTTGATTCATTTTATTCATAATTATCAAAATCCTGATATTTTTAGCTATTTACTGTATTATCTTCTTCTACAGTTTTTGTTTTAAAAACTTTAAGTTTTTCAAGTAATTTTGGTTTTAAACTTGTAAGACCATTCCAAATTACTACTGTTAGTAATCCTTCAGCTATTGCAAGTGGTATTTGAGTTATAGCAAATATTCCTAAAAACAAAGTAAGAGCCGAAGTAAATGTTGGTTGTGGGAAAGCTAAAGCTAGTTGGAATGCAGTTACCACATAAGTTAAAAGATTAGCAAAAAATGCAGCGAAAAAAATAGCTATGGTTGAAGATATACTTGTTTTTAAAAACATTTTATAAATTAAATAAGCTACAGCTGGACCAACAATACCCATTGAAAAAACATTAGCACCTAAAGTAGTAATGCCTCCATGAGCCAGAAGAATAGCTTGGAAAACTAAAACAATTGTAGCTAAAACAGCAGCTACAGCAGGACCAAATAAAACTGCACCAAGACCATTTCCTGTTGGATGGGAACAACTACCTGTAACAGAAGGTAACTTCAAAGAAGAAATTACAAACATAAATGCTCCACTAACAGCTAACAACGACTTAGACTCAGGAACTTCTTCAACAATTTTCTTAATCTTCATAACCCCATAAATAACTACAGGGATTGAAAGAACATACCAAAAAACACACCAATACCAAGGTAGAAAACCTTCCATAATATGCAAACATAACATCTCCATTGTAAATAAATTAAGTATATTTTATTTTTTTTCAAGTAAACTTGAATATATTATTTTTTATAAATTAGATATATATAAGTTTTTGGTCCATCACAGATTAAAAAAATAAAAATAAGAAATATAATAATTATAAATATCTTAAAAAAATAAAAAAATAATTATATATAGATATTTTAGAATAAAATAAGATTTATAATGTTTAAAAGAAAAAAAATTATTAGTTAAATTTTTAAAAAAAAATAGATGATTTAAACCTAATGAATGAAAATTATCTATTATATTAAAACCCGATTTTAATCAATAGCTATTAATAGGTTAAAAAAATGAAATTTTTAAGATTTTATTATAAAGATAAAATAAAAACTGGTTACTTTGATGGTAAAAAGGTTATTGAATTAGATGATTCAATAGAAAAAGTATTAAATTCATGGGATGGTGGAAAATATCTTGAAAATAAGATGAAAAATAGCTATTCACTTGAAAATATTAGCTTTACACCGCCAATAATTCCATCAAAGATTGTTTGTATTGGATTGAATTATAAAGACCATGCAAATGAACTTCAAATGGAAATTCCAGATGAACCAAAGCTATTTTTAAAACCTCCAAGTGCAGTTATTGGACACAACGAAATCATTAGCTATCCTCCATCTTCAAATGAAGTGGATTATGAAGGAGAATTAGCTATTGTAATGAGGAAAAGTGGAAAAAACTTGAGTTTTGAAGAAGTTAATGAATATATTGGAGGATATACAATTTTAAATGATGTTACTGCACGAGACCTTCAAAGAAAAGATGAGCAATGGACAAGAGCTAAAAGTTTTGATACTTTTGCTCCTATAGGACCATTTATTCAAACAGAAATGAATCCAAACAGGCAAAATATTTCTTTAAAAGTCAATGGAAAAATAAAACAAAGATCTAACACAAAAAATATGATTTTTACAGTAGAAGAGCTTGTTGAATTTATATCAAATATTATGACTTTAAACCCAGGAGACATAATAGCTACTGGAACTCCTTCAGGAGTAGGGGAAATGAAATCAGGAGATATTGTTGAGGTAGCTATTGAGGATATTGGAATTCTTAAAAATAAAATTGTGTGAAAATTATGATTGTTTGCTTTTTTTAAAATCTTTTAAAGTCGTTTAAATAGTTATTATCATTAATCTAAAAAAAAAAAAAAAAAAAAGTCTAAACTCTACTAAAATTAATATTTGGGAATTATTTCCATGATTATTCAAACTCTTAAATAATAGCTATTAGTTTTTTTCTTTAAATCCTTTTAATTATTGATAAACATCCAGAAAAATAAAAAAAAAGAATGGGAAAATTTTTAATTAACATTAAAGTCTTTAATTTTATATTAGCTCTTTACAATGATTTATATGAACAATAATGGATTAATTGATAATGTATTGAAAATAAATGAAATTCAAAAATAAAAAGCTATTTATCTTTAATATTAATTTTCGAATTTATTAATATATTAAGAATAATTTTATTATATATTAAGAATAATAATATATTGCATATGATACTTTATGATTATAAAATCATTACTTTATTAATAATTATTATAGTTGGTTGTTTTGATGAATAAGAAAGATATTGGTTTGTTCATTTGGAGAGTGAGTTATTCTCATGTTATTGCATATTTTATTGCAGGAATATTTGCTGTTGGAGTAATGGGTTATCAAGAACACTTTTTATCTGAGGCTTTATCGTTTATGCTTCCTGTTAATTCTGCAATTGTAGCCCTTGGACCAGGTCTGCAAATTTTTAGAGGTGTATTTTTATCTCTAGTACTACTTCCTTTGAAAAATACATTTACTGAGGAAAAAAATGGTTTTGCTAAATTAGGACTATTGATTTTAGGATTATCACTATTTTTTACAATAGGTCCTACTCAAGGTTCTTTTGATGGGTTCATTTATACGAATATCCCCTTTATGTATCAAATTCTAGGATATCCAGAAGCTTTTTTATATACTTTAGTATTAATCTCTATATTATGGTTTTCATACAAAAAGCAAGAAAAAATATTAGACATAATTGCCATATTTGCAGTGATTATTATCTGCACATTAAGCATTATGGGATATCTTTTCGCTATTTAGCTAATGATATTTTTTATATTTTCTAATTTTACATCTTTATTTTAATTTTTTAAGCTAAGTTGTTTTTAAACCATTTTCATTCCCAAAAATAGTATTTCATTATCCTTGTTAAATTATTCAAACAGATAATAGTCAAATCAGGTTTAAATAGCTATTACTTAAACTAAAATAACAACCAAATCATGGTTTAAAAAGCTATTATTAAAACTAAAATAACAACCAAATCATGGTTTAAAAAGCTATTATTAAAACTAAAATAACAACCAAATCATGGTTTAAATAGCTATTACTTAAGCGTAATTTGACCTATATACTTTTTATAAGGAATTTTTGGTAGTGAACTTTCTTTTATTTTAATTCCTTCAAAGATTATATTGTCCGCCTTATTATTTTTTTTTCCAACATACTTTCCATTATCATTACTTGCCCAAATTTTCACACTAGTTGTTTTATCCATTTTTTTAACATCATAGCTGATTATATTTCTTCTATTCACTCCCCATTTATCAGTAGCTGCAAGGTAAATAGCAGCATCCACTAAACTAGATTTATTAACTGTAAATACTCCTTTTCTATAATATGAAGGACTATTAGGAACACTTATATATTCTCCTTCTTTCATTTTAAAGGTCGTTTTCTTTTTTCGACCATTATTATATATTGCCAATCCAACATTTCCTTCTGGGCTTTTAATAATAAAATGACCTATTCTTAATTTTTTCAAAGTATTAAGAGCAGTATTCATGTTAGTGTTTGTTATTTTCCCTTTAGAAGCTATTTTACCTCCTAAATCTTCAAGATATCTGTTTAAATGTGGAATATCTGCTCCTCCAGTCCCAATGAACCAACCATCTTTTAATACCAAAGTATGGAAAAAATATCCATTCGTCAATTTATATTCTTTAACTGCCTCTATGCCATATAATTTTACCTTTTTTATGTACAAATCTGCAGAATAAGTTGCATCCCTCCTATAAGCATAAGCAAAAGAGTTATTCTTACCTTGCAAAACAACAGAACAACATCCAGAAGTTAATTTACTTTTATCATTTTTTAAATTCTTATTTACTATTTTTGAAACTTCAAAACTGTTGTATTTATTATTTGAGTCAATACCAGATAGGTTTAGATTATTTTTGTTGAGAGTACTGAGAATGGACTTATTGTAACAAGTGTCTTTAGTCAAATCTACACTAGCTACTGAAGTGTTTATGAAAGATAATATAAAAATCAAGAAAATACATAAAATAAAGACTTTAAAAAGGTTTTTTGATTTTTTAATGAAAATAACATCCTCCGTTTAAACACTAAAATAATTCAATGTATTAAAAAAATTAATTTATTTTTAAAATTTAAGTTTTTTTAAATACATATTCATGATTATATATAATATATTATATTGAAGATAAGCATATATATAATTTCTGCAAAAAATTACTTTACATTAAGCAAAATTTCATCAGAGCTAAATTTTTGACACCTACAATTATATACAAATTTTTTAAAATATAATAGCTAATTATTTTATTAAAATGGAACAATGGATATCCTTATATAAAAGATATGTCCAATCATGACATAGCGATAATTGTGTATAAAAAAGCTTAAAATTTTAAAATAAATTAATTTTTTTAAATGTGAGAACATTGCACAATTTTATTAGATAAACAAAATTTAAGAATTTTTATTTATAATTGAACAAAATTTAATATATTTGATTTTTTTTAATAATTTAATTTTTTATTTATATAAAGGTTGAACAAAAATGATTGTGCAAGAGTCTCAGTGTATGAAATTTATCCCTAGTAGGTGATTAAAATATTTACTGAAAAATCTAAAAATTTATTTAAAGTACTTGTTTTATGTATTTTTCTCATTTTTATACTATCATTTATAGAAACTGTAGTAGCAAGCACCGATATAACTACAGACAATAATTACATTAGTGGCATCTCCAAAAACAATCCAAGTATATCTGTTATTGATTCGAAAAATATCGATTTTAAACTGATAAACACAACAAGCAAGAACATGGAAACCCATGATGAATTAAATTCTGGGTGCTGTTCTGTTGTTTTGCATGCGAGTAATAGTTCCTTTGCTTATGGATTTAGACGAGATCATACTTATTCTGCAGATATGAATATACAAAAAGTTAAATTAAATGGTAAAGAAGCTATTAAAACATATAAATTAACTAATGGATATTTCACTCATGCTGTAGTAGTAGAAGGTGGTTGGTTCATTGGAATTGGAGGATGGGACGATTCAAAAGTTAATAAAAACCTTGAAAAATTAGGAGGCAAAATAGCTTCTAAAGGTAAAATTACAAATAACGATTTGAAAACTGCCTTACAATATTTAAAAATAAGAGGAATGGGACATTTTGTTATTAAAAGCCCAGACGGAAACATTGGAGTGGTGATTTATAATAAAGGAAATAAAGGAAGCACCATAAGAACTGTTTTTAAAATGAAAGAAGGAGAATATGTAAGTGTTCCTAATGGTCCATCATATTATAGAAAAGGAAAATATACTGTCAAAAAATCTAATATAGTAGATGCTGCAATTTACATAGCTGGTACTGATAAATGGGGATTTAATAGAAGAAATATAATAGTTTATGACGTTAAAAAAAGTGTAAATGCAACAAATGTTAAAATATGGGCAACTAATGATGATGGGAAATATGTTAAAAGATCAAGTAAAAAATGGGCAGATAACATCATCTATAATAGAACCAAAACAAAAGCAAGTTCGTTACCAGTAATTCCTAATAAAAAATATATTGGTGAAGCTATACTGAAATAAGCCAATAACAAGATTTAAAGTTATAGCACAGAAAAAATATTCAAAAATGAAAAAAAAGCTATTTCACAGCCAAATAATCATAGCTAAAGAAGGTGGAAAAAAATGAATAAAAAGTTTATTATTATACTTATAGGAATTCTAGCCATATTATCCTTAAGTACTGGAATATATATGGCTTCTTTGTATGAACCTCCAACAGAAAATATAACCTCCAATAATGATTCAAAAAATAATTCAAATGACAATATTAGTGAAGATACGCCAAAAGGAAAATCACAAGACACAAGTCCTAAACAGAGCAATACTGGTCCAAATCAAAAAGATAATAGTCCAAGTCAGAATGATACTAGTTCTGGTGAGGATAATGATGAATATATTCCTGGTGCTTGTTGGTAGTAAAAAAATAATAATCCTATCTTAAATTTTTTAAAAAAAAAAGATTATATTGCCATGCAATAAAAATTTCGTTTTAAAAACCATTTTTAATAAATATAAGAGATTTTCAATAATTCAGTCGAGGGTTATTATCCTTATTTTTATGTTTAATATATTATTTATCTTATTTTTAACATTTCACACAATTTTTAACATTTTTCTTTTTCATTTCATTATCCTTTAAACATTATTATTTAATTATAATTTGTATATCTGTATTTTTAATAATTAACTTATTTTGAATAATTCCATGATAATTTAAACTTGTTTTAAGAATTTTATTTTTATTATGATATTTTATATTAATTTTAAAAATTTTGGATTTTCCATTTTTATTTTGCCTCAATGTTTAAATTCTATATTTAATTTTCATGGATATTAATAGCTAATTTTAATAATAATTAAATTATTTTTATTAAATTAATAATTAAAATATTTATATTAATTAACAAGGCGTCTGATTTATGTGAAAAAACAGAGGTTGTATGGTTATTGTTTAATATGTTTAGACGTGTGATTATTTTGATTTTCCAAAAGTACAAATGAATTTACAATTAACTTTAAAAATTCATTGGTAAAATCTCTAAATCTAAATTTTAATAGCAAAATTGTACTTTTATAAAATAATCATTTAATGAACTCAACATATTAAATAACATATCTCCTACTTTCAATTTTTTCGAATTACCAGACACCTTGTTAATTAATAATAATTTTTGAAAATCTTTAAATTCAATTATTTTTAAATTTAATTTAATATATTTTCTATTCTTCATTAATAATAAAATTATTAATATTTATTTTTAAAATTAAAAATATTATTAATATATTAATTAGAAATTAAGTGATATTTTGATAAAACATTAATTACAATTTTTACTCTCATGACTATATATTACTAAAAATGAGAGTGTAAAGTTGTTGGCTCCAGTACTGTCAAATTTTTACCTCTTATCAATTTTTTTCATAAAAAAAACATGTTTAAATGAGAAATATATATCTTAATCACGAAATATATATCAAAATTAAGAAAAATATATCCTATAGAGTATTTTTTTAAGAGGCAAATTTTTGACACAATCGATAAGAGGTAAAAATTTTACAGTACCTAATTTTAATCTATTGTTAAATAGCTAAAAAATAAAATACACAGAAGCCAAAATTTAAAGGAATTATTAGATAAAAGAATCAAAAAAGAAACAATGGAAGAAAAATTTAAATATTCTGATGACCTAGCTCATTGCTTGTTGGAAGAGAATTTGGACAAACTGAGATGAGTTAAACAAGAATTAAATGAATTTATAAAAGAAACAAAAGAAGAAAAATTTAAATATGGATGGGGTGAGTTAACAGAAATATTGGTGGTGGAATCTCTGATTAAGACTATAACCTTATTTATTCAAGAATAAATCAAATAGTCTTGAAAAAATTACTTATTTCATTT
>WRMT01000020.1 GCA_009777005.1 Methanobrevibacter sp.
TAAAATTTTTTTTTAACAATAATAAAATTTTTTTTTATTATTATTTTTTTTTTTTTTTTTTTTTTTTGATTTATCTTCTGATTTAGAATCAATTTTCAAGGAAGTTAAACTCATTTTTTTAATTATCCCATCTTCATCTTGTGATTTAGAATCTGTTTCATCATTTTTATTAACTTTAGTTTTTTTATTATTTTCAGTGTCTTGATTATTTTCATTAGTTTCAGATTCAAAATCTTGAATTAAATTAAAAATATTTCCAAAGATCTTTTCATTGGGAAACATTTTTAATAAGGATAAAGCAAGGAGTATTATACCTACAAATCCTATCAAAACAGATGCAGAACTAGTTTCTCCAAAACTGACATTATCTACTACTTTATCAGAATTTCCTAAGAATATCAAAATTCCCATTATGATAAAAAGTATGCCAATAGCTAATCCAGAAATTGGCAGAATATGAAATTTTCTTTCTGAATCTTCAAATATAATCTCTTTAATCTTCGAATATATAATTTTCAAAGATAAAAATAACTTTTCATTGGCAATTTCATTTTCTTCAAAATAGGGTAATTCTTGATCAATATTTTTATTATTATCTTGATGATCTTTAAAGTTTTTTTCAGTGTTATTTTCTTTAAAAATAAGATATTCTTCCTCTTTAAACTCATTCACAGTTTCTTTTTTAATTTCTATCTTTTTATTATCAAGATCTAAATCCTGAAGATCTTCTTCATTATTTTCATTATCAGAAAATTTTTCATCAAAATCTGATTTTTCAATTTTAAAATCTTCTAAATTTATTTTAAAACGTTTAAAAAGGTTTTTATTTTTAGAATTATTTTTTTCTATTTTAGGAATTTCTTTTGAATCTGTCATGAGAAATCCTCATTAAGATCAGTCATACTCTCTCCAAGTATGTTTACATTCAGTACATCTTAAAAATCGTGTTTCAGCTTCGTCTGCTCTGCGTGTTTGTTGTAACCACCAAAAAGCTTTTTCATTATTACATTTAGGACAAATAACTCTGGTTGTTGGGAGTGTTGCAATTTCTTCTCCTTTCATTATTACAGTATCTTTTGCTTCTATTTTTTCAGAAACTTCATATTTTTCAGCTTCGTTTTTTGTTAAGTTTTTAGTGTTTCCACATTTGCACTTTAGTTTATCACCTTGTGGAAGCATCATTGCCCCACATTCTGAACAAAACTCCATTATATACCTCCAAATAAGCAAACATAGCATATTATTATTAATAATTTAGTTATATAGTTAATAGTATAGTTATATGGTTAATAAATTTATATTTTAATTATTTAAATTCTTATTATTTGGTAATATTCTCTAAAATATCAGTTAATATTTTTTCATGATCAAAAGCTATTTTTAAAGAAGATAACTCCTCAAAAGAACACAATCTGATATTTTCAGCATCGCTACCAGCATTCATATCATTTATATTCCCAGTAGCCAAATAAACGATTGTAATTGTGTGACCTCGTGGGTCTCTATCAGGCTTTGAATAAATGTTGAATAATCTTTTTAATTCAATGTCAATTCCAGTTTCTTCTTTAGACTCTCTAATAGCTGCATATTCTACAGTTTCACCGTATTCAACAAATCCTCCTGGTAAGGCCCAATGATTTTTGAATGGGCTATTTTTACGTTTTATTAAAATGAACTTTTTATTTTCATCAGGAAACTTATTGAATATAAGAGTATCTACTGTAATAGATGGTTTTTTATAGCTTGACAAAATTAAAATTCTCCAAAACTAGTTAATTACAATTACAATCATATACTAAATAATAAAATAAATAAATTATGCATTTAAAAGAATATCATAAAAACTATTTAAAAATAAATAAATGTATAAATTATTTTTATAAAAATTATAAAATAGCTAATCACTAATTGATTCTACTAATTCCTTAAATTCTTCTGATTTCTCTTTTAATTTAGTAGAAGCATTTAAAAGAGATTTTTTAGGACTTTTAGTCCTTTTAGTTTTAATGCTTATAATTGGCTCACCAACAATAGGGTGGTCGATTCCATAAACAGCATATTCAACGTCTTCATCTTCCATAAGAAACATTCTTAATGCATTACATATTGAATGGCTTTCACCATGAGCTATAATTTCAAGTTCTAATTTTTTATTAGTTACAATTTCTATATCATCCATATTATCTTCCATTATAATCTAAGTAAAATAACCATATTAATTCTTAAAAAAATCATATTACTTAAAAAATATTTAAACTATTATTTTATTCATTTTAAATTAAATAAAAAGATAAAATTAAAATTCCAATTATTCTATTTCATTTAATTACATCTAAAAAAAATTTTAATAAAATTATTATTTCAAAAATATTAATAATGTTTAATAATCATAGTTAGAAGAAATTTTTCTTTTTTCTCTTCTATTACAAACTTCACAATAAAGTTCATCTTTTTTATTAGTAGGTTTCATAAAAGCACGACACTTTGTACACATAGCTTTTATAATTCCTCCTTCTTTATCCATTGTATTAAGATCTAAATTATCTCCCATTATTCTAGTTACTTTAGCTTCAATAATATCCCCAATTCTGAAAGCATCGTATAATTTTTCTAAATAACCATTTTTAACTTGAGAAATGTGTATTGCTCCCATATACGAAAGAGCAAACTGTCTATCACAATTTTTCATCTGTTGAACATCAATCATGGCTCTTTGACCACGAACATCTGATACTTGACCATACACAGTATCTCCAATTTTCAGTAATGTGGGGATTCCTGATTTGGGAATTATAGAAATCATTTTGCTCTTATTATCTATTGAAACATTGCCAAAAACAGCTGCTTTAATACAGTTCCCATCATCATATGTCCATTCATCAGGTAAAAACTGTTCACTAACACCAAGCACATCTCCTGGCATTACGAAATCTCCAGAGTTGATTTTCATTTTTACACCTCTAAAAAATAAGAATTTGAGTAGTGATTATAATAATTGATAATAATTTTATCAATATTGACAATATTATACTAAAACTTGTTCTAATATTTTAGTTTTATTATTTTATTATTTTGCACTTAAAATATATTATACTAAAACTTATTCAAAATTCAGTTTTATTATTTTGCACTTAAAATATATTATACTAAAACTTATTCAATATTTTAGTTTTATTATTTTATTTTTTACATTTAAAAAAATTTCAATTATCTTAATTACTTAAAATTTATCAAATCATATTGAGTATATCAATTACTAAAATTAATTGAACAATAAATATAAATTTTATTATATATATCATTTTGGAATATTGGTTAAAAATAATTTTTTATAAATTATATTTTTATAAGTTAAATAACATAAAATAACAATATTATATGAAAAAACCGCTTTGATTTTATCAAAAAGTAATATGAATAATTATCCAAAAAAAAAATCTTAGTATCTATTTTTCAATGATTCATTAATATATCTTTTGATATACATATTTAAATCTGAATTAAACTCACTTTCAGGGGATCCTAATTTTTTTTGGTCTGTGAAAGTTCCTTTTAACTTTCTTCCAGTCCAATAAACCTCTTCTTCAACGCGTTTCCCATATTTAGTTCCAAACATCTTAAATAAAGGAAATTTTGTTATACCATTAGCTCCACTTAATATTAAAATTCCAATATTAGCTAAATTATCACTCCAAGTTCCACAAATGATTTCAAGGTTTGGAAAAGTTAAACGAATAGTAGCTACAACACCAGCATAATACAATGAAGCTGGCTGTGGACAATTTTCAAATTCAGTTCCCTTATGAGGATTTATAGAATAAAAAATCACTCTATCTACCTTATGATTTTTTATGTACTGAATAAGATAATCTATGTCATCTGGGGTTTCACCTATTCCCAAAATTATGGTAATTGCATTTTTAAATCCTAAATCTTTAGATCTATCTAACATGTCACTTATTTCAGATATAGGTTTACTTGGACATATTTTCTCCTGTAGTTTAGGATTAGCTGTTTCAATCGCTCCAGTAATTCCAACAACTTCTTCTCCGTATTTTTCTAAATCATTTGTTATTCCGACATTGAGCCATACTGGTTCATTAGATATTGTAAATATGCTTGTAGCTATTTTTTTTATTTCGTCTGTAGTGAAACTTTCGTAACCTCCTGATAAAAACTCAATATTCCATCCTAAACGTTTACAGAGTTCTGATTCTGCTAATATTGAATTAATTTTTCTTCTAGCTTTTTTTGGATCATTTATTTTGTTTTTTTGGGTACTCATATAACAAAATTTACAATCTCCTTTATCACACCACCATGAAAGAAATATGGCTCTTTCTAAAGTTATGGTGAAAAAATTATTTTTTAAACTAAGCTCATTGGCTTTTTTAATTAAGTCCAATGTTTCAAAATGTTTAATTTTATCAACAAAATTCATATTATCTATTTTTTTAACTATTTTCTTGAGTATGGTTTTTAATAAAATTAATTCACGATGATGAGGCTTACACAATTTTTTATTAAAAACATTATTATTTTGTTAAAAAATGCATAAAAGTTAAAAATTTTAAAAAAAATTGAATATTCCAAATTTTGTTCAATTATAAATTAAAGTTTTTAATTTTGTTCATCAAAATGAAATTGTGAAAGCCATATATGATTAATTAACATATATGTTTTTTATATTATAAAATCAATATTTGTATTAATATAATTTATTAATTTTTACAAATCGAATAAACTTCTAAATAATCTTGAATATAGATGAAATCGTTCTTAGGCAGATAAAATGGTGTACTGTAGATATTGTGGAGAAAAAAATAAGGATAGCTCATTTAAATGTAGTAAATGTGGGAAACCTTTGAGTTTGGCTCCTGATTATTATCCTGAAGCTAGGAATAGTAATACGTCTACCTACACTAATAAAAAAGGCTTAAACAAAGAATTTAGCAATGATATTCATAGTAATTTTAATCAAAAATCTATTAAATCACGTTATAATAATTTCAATAAACAGGATAATAGTTTTAATAGAAATGAAAATGGAAATAATCAATTAAATAAATTAAACCGTTTATCCTCTTCTCAAAATAATTATTATGAGGACAATTATAGAAAAAACCTTAAAAAACCTAATAAAAATCATGTTGAATGGGATGTAGTGGTAGCTACTGCTTTACTCGTAATTATATTAACCACGATCCTTCAAAGATTTTTTCCTAGATTTGGATTAACTATTTCGTTATTATTTGGATTGGTATATATTTTAATCGCTACTAAATCAAAAGTAAGTCTTTTTAAAGCTATTCCTTTAGCTATTATCATGATTTTTGCAATATCTGCCTATTTTTCACTTTAATTATCCTTGTCTTTGAACTTTCAAATAGTAATTATTTTGTGAAAAACAAAAGATTTATATATGATGATTATCAACTTAACTGTATTGTTTTAAAATTTTTTGGACTTTGAACTAAAGCTTATAAAGTTTGACATATAAACTTAGGCTATTATTTGCCGCCGTAGCTCAGTAGGTAGAGCGTTCGGCTGTTAACCGATTGGTCACAGGTTCGAGCCCTGTCGGCGGCGTTTTTGGGCCCATAGCTTAGCCAGGTAGAGCGCCTGGCTCATAACCGGGCGGTCATGGGTTCAAATCCCATTGGGCCCATAAATACAAGCTATTTATTTGCTCATAATGTTTTTTAAATGTAATTTCATGCATATTTTTATATATTTTTTTAAATGTGATATTATACAATTTTGAAATTATGTAATGGATAATCTACTATATTTATATCCATTGATAATTGAATTTTTCAATTTTGCTCCGGTGGTGTAGTCCGGCCAATCATTTCGGCCTTTCGAGCCGAAGACTCGGGTTCGAATCCCGGCCGGAGCATTTTTAATAATTATCAATTAAATTTAAAGATTTTTGGGACAAGCTTTTATTTAATTTAAAAGCGGGGGTGCCCGAGCTGGTCAAAGGGGACAGGCTTAGGACCTGTTGGCACAGGCCTACCAGGGTTCGAATCCCTGCTCCCGCATCAATCTTTAAATTATTTATCCTATTAACATTCATCTTATTAATAATGTTTAATACTTTATATTATAAATGCCGGGGTGGGGTAGGCGGTTATCCTACAGGACTGTGGATCCTGCGACTCGGGTTCGAATCTCGGCCCCGGCCCCATTTTTATCTATATTCTTTTTTTAAAAGTTATTTCTTAACAAACTCATTTTTAAAGTATTTAAAACATTATTTACAAACTATAGTAATCTGGAACTTTTTAAAATAATAAATTTCTAAATTTTCTAAGAATTTGGCTTTTAATAAATTAAAACATTTTTAACCATGATTTTTTAAAAATTGTCATTTTAAAATCAAAGGTCTTTTCTGATAATAATCTAATTTTTTATAAATGTTGTCATATTCTACTATTATTATTTCATTGTTATTTCTAAAACTTAATATAATATTTTTTTAAAAAAAGATTTACTGGAATTTTTAGATAGTTTTTATAGGTTTTATTTTCCAGTTTTGGACAAAACCTATAGTATATATACTAGTTTTTATAAACAAAATAATATGTCTAATAATAAGATTAATTATTGTATTAAATAGTTATTTATGGTCTTGCTATAATTTTTTTATTTAGAATTTAAATAACAAGCAATTTTGTTTGAAAAAAATTTTTATTTTTTCAAATTAGAAAACAAAGTTTTTCTTTGTTTTAAAAATTGTTTCTTACATATAAAACTAATTATTAACTATAAATATAACTTTAAGGAGGTAAATATGAAAAATAAAATCTTGATTTTGATGATAGTTATAATAATAGCTACATTAGGAATTTCAGCTTTCTTATCAGAGCATAATCCAAAACCAACTATAAAACTAAGTATTAATAATACAACAAATAATTCAAAAACTTCACAAAATAATTCTGTTGTAGCTATACTAGAAGGACCAGAATCAGCTGAAGAAGGAGACGAGATTTTGATAACTTGGAAAATAACTAACAATCTGAATGTTCCAATCACCAATGTCCAAGGAAATGATCAAAACGAAATTTACAATTTTAGTCAAATAAATCCTGGTGAAACTAAAACTCACAGTTTTTTTATATATGTACCATCTTTAAATGATATTAAAAGCGATTTTGGATTAAATACAACAACTTCAGATCCATTCTACATTGGTGGTTTCAATGTTAACTATTTTGTAAATGGAGTGGAAAATAACATCGTTTCTAACTCACTTGAAATTGACTTGGTTTAACTGTAAAAAAAACTCTATTTTATAAACTATATTTTAACTAAAAACCAATATTCATTTTTTTTAATTTCATATTTTACTTTTTTAATACTGTTCTTTTGCTATCACAAATATTAAAGTCTAATATTTATAAATATTTAAAAAAACTTAATTTTCATGAGATAGTTACAATATATTCTTGATATTTTGATAATATGGCTAAAAAAGGTTCTAATGAAGAAAGAGATTTAGTTCATAAGCTATGGGATAAAGGTTTTGCAGCTATGAGGGCTCCAGCTTCAGGAGGAGCTACAAAAAAACCACTTCCAGATGTTTTGGCAGGGAATAGTAAGGTTTATCTAGCTATTGAAGTTAAAACAACCACTAAAAATAAGATTTACATTAATTCATCTAAAATAAACGCTCTCTATGAATTTTCAAATATTTTTGGAGCTAAACCCTATTTAGGAATAAAATTCAAACATACTAAATGGTTGTTTTTAGATCCTGATAAAGTTGAAAGAACTCGAAGTGATAATTATAGAATAGAAAAGGATTTAGCTTTGAAAAATGGTTTAGATCTCGATGAAATTACAAAAAAAGATAGACAAGTTAAATTTTAGCTATTGTGTGTCCATATATTGTTAAATTATTTCTAATAAATATTTTTGTAAATGTTTATTTTTAAAGAGGTTAAAATATTTGAATTAAAATCACATAGAAAAGTTTAAATACTTTATTCACCAATATTATTTTTATAATGCCAAGGTAGCTTAGAGGCGAAGCGGTGGACTGCAGATCCATTACACGGGAGTTCAAATCTCTCCCTTGGCTTTAGATAAATTAAATACAATATTTCTGATTTAGGTGAATTAAATAAGATATTTTCCAATTTAGATAACTTAAATCAAATAATATTACATTTTTAAATATTCATTTGGGGTTATAGTGTAATCTGGCATCATCTGGGACTCCAGTTGTCTTTGAAGAAAAAACGCGCAATCTGACAGTATGATGATCAATTGGAGTACTGAGACATGAGAAATCCCAGGATCGGGGTTCAAATCCCTGTGACCCCATTATTTTCTATTTTTTCATCTCTTCTATCTTATACAATATAATGACTATTTTTTTTAAAAATTAATAATTGAATTATTTTTAAATAATCCTATTTTAATAATTTAATAATAATAATAATATATTTTAATAAATTAATAACAATATGTTTTAACAATTATATTTGTTAGGATTAAAAATTATTATATCTAGAGAATTATTAATAATTTATTATCTATAAAGTTTAATTGGATATAACATATACAAATTTTATTAAAGGAGATAATACATGGAAAAAATAAATGATATTATTTGTATTGAAGGATTTGGAGCAGATTCAAACTGTTTTTTAATGGATAATATTTTAATTGATACTGGAACAGGAATGAATAAAGAATATTTATATCAAAAAATCAAAGAATGTGAGTTAAATCCTGATGATATTTCAATGATAGTTAATACACATTGTCACTTTGATCATGCTGGAGGAAATTATCTTTTTCCAGAAGCTGAAGTAGCTATTCATGAAAAAGATGCTCAATACATTGAAAATGATAATGACCCTTTAACTGCAGGATTTATGTTTGGTAAATCTCTCGAAAGGCATGATGTTGATATAAAACTTAAAGAAGGAGATAAAATAGCTAATTTTGAAGTATTACACACACCAGGTCATACCCCAGGAGGCATTAGTTTGTGGGATGGTGAAGTATTAATATCTGGAGATACTGTTTTTGCAAATGGAGGATTTGGAAGATTAGATATTGGAGGAAATTTAGAAGAGATGAATGATTCTTTTAAAAAACTTCAAAAATTAGAGGTGGAATATTTACTTCCAGGACATGGTCCATGGACAAACCAAGGTAAAAGTCATGTAGAATTAGCTCATCAGATGCTTTTCAGCTTTTGATTAATTTGAAAGTTTTTATTAACCCATAAACATTTTACTAGCTTTTTTAAAGGATTTTCTTTTAACTAAAATTGATATTTTATCTCCAGTATTTAATATCATGTCTTTTTTTGGTATTTTAAGCTTATTTTCTTGATATGTAGCTATTATTATATAATCTTCAGTTGGAGATACTTCTGAAATTCTTTTTCCAACAATTTTTTCACTGGTAATAACCATATCAAGGATTTCACCATCTCCCTCTCCAATTGTTGTCAAATCAGCAACATTTGGACGAGTTATTATCTTTTCAAGGAAACCCGCAGCTGTCATTTCTGGACTTATAACATTATCTATTCCTACTTTTTTAAAGGCTTCTTCATGGTCAAGAGTACTAACACGAGCTATAATTTTTGGAATTCCATAATTTTTAACAAGTACACAGGATAGTAGATTAACTTCATCATTACCAGTAGCTGCAACAAAAAAATCAGCCTCTTGTATATTAGCTTCTTCTAAAATTTTTGTTTCAGTGCCGTTTCCACAGAGAACTACTGCATCTAGCTCTAGTGCAGCATTGCTACATAAATTTTTATTGCTTTCTATAAGGGTAATATCGTATCCATCATTTATTAAAAGATTTGCTAGGTTAATTCCAACTCGTCCTCCTCCAAGTATAACTACATACATTATTTCACCTATAGGCATTAATACACAAATAATTTATAGATTAAGTACAAGAATACTAAATAAAAGTTTAGATAAATTTTTCAATAGCTTTTTTTAAAAACACAAAAACTTTCAAAGCAAAGACAAACTCGCTAATAGCTTTTTTTAAAACACAAAAACTTTCAAAGTAAAGATAAACTCTTTAAAGTTTTTTTTAGTTTTAGAGGTTGTGAAACATTTATAGTTTTATTGAACATTATCTAGTATTTGGGAAAAAATTTTAAACAAAAAAGGATATAATGAAATTTTTTAAACATTTTCAATTTTAGTATATATGCTCATTGAACAAATAAAATTGTTTCCCAGCATGTATAATTCTTTGATTTTTTTGTTAATAAATTTTTCTAAAGAGACTATCTTTTAAAAATTTCTAAGAAAATTCTTATAATAACTAAAACTGGGATAATTTCTAATCTACCAATCCACATATTGAATATCATTACTATTTTAACAATTGGTTCTAAAGTTGGAGAGGATATTCCCGTACTAAGTCCTACATTTCCTTGAATAGAAACTATTTCAAATAAAGAATTTATTGGATCATATCCATAAAACAATAATACTAACCAACCAAATAAAATAAATAGTAAATACAAAAAAACATATGAACTTGCTTCTCTTATATCCTTTTCTTCCATATTATGGTCAGAAATTTTCATGGATACTACTCTTCCTTTTGGAGAGATAATATTAAGTATATTAAGGTAAATTCCTTTAAAAATAGTAATTATCCTAACTAATTTTACAGCACCAACAGTTGAACCTGAAGATCCACCTATAATCATTAATACAATAATAATGATTTTCATAAAAGGAGACCATAGTGCTGTTTGTGTGTTACTAGTAATATTTGCTCCAGTTGTGGTTATAGCTGAAATAGTATGGAATAAGATATCCATTGGCATTAAAGTTGTTGCAAAATAAATTAATATAAATGATATTGTAATTAAAAATATCATAGCTTTAAATTGTATGTCTTTAAAAATAGCCATTCCCTTGGTTTTAATAACTTTATAATGTAACAAAAAGCTAGTTCCACCTAATATCATCAAAAACATGTATATTGTATAATAAACATTATTGTTATAGTATCCCATGTTTAAATTTTTAATAGACATTCCACTAGTAGCTATAGCTGTGAAAGTGTTATTTATAGAGTCAAAAAGAGGCATTCCTGCGATTAAAAACAATATTATTCCTAAAATAGTGTAGGCAAGATAAATTTGCATTGTTTTTTTTAAAGTGTTAGCTATACTTGGTTTTATTCTTTCTTCTCTTGCTTCTGATTTATAAAGACGATCAGCAGCTATTCCTGAATGAATTAAAACCCCAATAACTATAACAACAACACCTAAACCGCCTATCCATTGTTCAATACTTCTTAAAAACAATATTGACTTTGGTAGAATTTCAACATCACGAAACATTGTAATTCCACTACCAGTCCAAGCAGACATATTTTCAAAAAAAGCATCTAAAAATGAAATATCCAGAGATAGCATCATTACTAATGCACCAATAAATCCAGCCCAAAGCCAAGCCGATGAAGATATCATCATCCCATGTTTTAATCTGATTTTGGCATGTTTAAATTTGATTTTAGTAAGTAAAGTTCCCGTACCTAAAGACAGTATTGAAGGTATTAAGAATCCCAAATAAATATGTTCTCTGTGAATAATAGCTATTATTATAGGTATTAAAATAACTACCCCTACACCTTGCATTACTTTTCCAAGGTAATGGGCAACCAAATAAATGTCTTTTCTATGAATATATTTCATCAATTATCATATGATTTTTAAATATAAATATTTATTCTATAATAATTTGATTTAATTTTTTATATATAATACATGAAAAACATTTAATATACTATATAATCTAAAAATAGCTATTAATAATATATAAAAAGAGTCAAAACTGTATTAAAAATTAGCATAGGGAGTTATTATGACTGGCTAATGGTTATTTTCATAGAATACATCTATATTATTAAATGTTAAAAAAAATAATTTTTTGATTAAAAAATATAGTATTCTACTTAATGAATATAACAAATAAATTTTTATGAACAATATTGAAAATTCTTTAAATTAAATTTAAAATCAGTATACAGATTATTAATAAAAAAATAGTTCATATAAATGTTAAAAAAATTTGGTAATTATATTAATTTTATAAAAAGAATCAAAATCTTTTAAATATCCTTGAAAAAAAAATAAACATGAATTAATAATTGTTCTATAATTATATACAAAATTATATAGACTTATATAAACTTTATAAATATAAACTATAGATAATTATTAATTATTTAATGAATTAGTATCATATTTATTTAATTAATGTTGTATTTGCTTAAATAGCAAATATTATGATTAATTAATAGATGTTATTCTACTACTTCACCAAAAGCAAATTTTCGGCGTGTAGCATTGATTTTTATTTTAACTTCTTGACCAACTTCAGTATTAGGAATGAATATAACAAATCCTTCTACTCTAGCGATCCCATCTCCACTTTTTCCTTGATCTTCTATTTTAACATCGTACTCTGTTCCAACTTCCACTGGACAGGAAAACTTTTCTTGTCTATTGTAACTGTCTTCAAACATTTTGTCACTTCCTGTTATAAACCTTATTCAATAAAGTACTATTTATTCAAATAACACTATACTGACTGGATAGGTTCAAATCCAATGCAAAATTAGTAATAACATAAAAATTAATCAGCAACCAATCAAAATCTAAACTTTATATTATAATAAGTAAGTAATAATAAATTTATATATTCTAATTAATTAAGAAAAAAAACCTATGATATATCTATTTAATGCATATTTATATTGCTGTTTTTTAAAGTATATAAACCTAACTAACAATTCATAGCTAAATATTAATTTATTGTAAAAATATTTAAAATCATCTGTATTTTTAAACATTATTCATATACTTAATATAATAATGTATAGCATGTACAGATACAGTAATAATAATTTATATTCTATAAAAAATACTAACAAACATTTAATTTAATTACAAAACACTGAGAACCATTGGTGGTATTTTATAAAACTTTTACAAATTAAATGGCATTGGTGAAAATTTTATAAATTTTATAGAATTATAATAGAAACACTAATATATTTATATTTTAAGATATTAATAAAAGATTTAAAAAAATATTGTTTATTTGTAAAATATAATCAAAAATTACAAATTTATTCTATCAAAACATGTTTTTCTAATAATAGGCATAATATATTTATTTTAGAAAAAAATAATTAACATTTTTTATAATGATAATAATTCAACTGAAATTACAGAAAATGTAAAGAGAATATAACTTTTATCAATCTTTTTACCATTAATAATGATTCAAAGGACAAATATTATTTTTACTAATTCTAAAAATTAATAATTTTAAGGACAGAAAAAATGAAACATAAAACAGCTATTTTTTTAATCATCGGAATAGTAATACTGGCTGTAATGCTATATTTTGTTGGCATTGATGAAGTAATTGATGCTTTGAAAATAGCTAACTTCTCTTACATACTTTTAGCTGTTTTTGTTCAGATTTTAACTTATTATTTACTTGCTTTAAGATGGAATATTATCAATAAAATAGCAGGTATTAAAATCAGTATCAAAAATGTTTTGCCAATGGTTCTAGTAGGATTATCTATTAATAATATAACACCTAGTGGTCGTGGTGGCGGAGAACCAGTACGAGCTTTCATACTTTCAAAGTATACAAAAAAACCATACGAAGAAACTTTTGCAACAGTTATAACTGACAGAGCATTAGACATGTTTCCATTTCTAATTTTATCAATCATATCTGTTGTGTCTATTATTCTCTATTTTGACTTAAGTTATTTAGTTTTAACAATTATCATAATTTCAGTTGTAGGAGTAACAGTAGCTTCAGGACTTTTAATTTACATGTCTATTAATGAAAAATTTGGAGAGAAAATTACTGGATGGATAATTAAATTAATAAATAAGTTTTATAAAAAAGACCCAGAGACTGTAGAAAAAAAAGTTATTAAAGCTATTTCTGGGTTTCAAAAAACAATGCGGAGAATGATCAATGATAAAAAAATACTTTATCAAGCATTACCTCTGTCTTTTCTAATTTGGGTCTGCGAGATACTAAGAGTTTATATAGTATTTTTAGCTTTTGGAGCTAATGTTTCCCCTATCCTGATTGGACAAGTTTTCATAGTAGCTAGCTTAATTGGCATGGTTCCTTTACTTCCTGGAGGTTTAGGAGCTGTTGATGGAGTTATGATATTGTTTTACTCTTCAGCAGGAATTAGCTCTTCTATAAGTGCAGCAGCTACGGTAATTGAAAGATTAATTTCCTTTTGGATGACAACCATTATAGGATTTGTCATTTTACCATATTATGGTGGTTCAGTTCTTGATAAAATCAATTTTTCTAGCTTGAATGAAGAAGAAACAGAAAAAGAGATAATAGAAGAAATGGATCAAGAAAAAAAACTATAAAAGAACATAATTCAAAAAAAAAAAAAACATGATCAAGAAAAAAAGAAAAAAAAGAAAGGGAAAAAAACTATGAAATAACTTAATCGTGTGAAAGAACAGGACAAGCCGTTAACTTTTTTTTACTTCCCCAATATTAAAAATTAAATATATATTAAAGCTATTTTAAAATATAGTCTTTTTATTTCAACTTATATTTCGCATAAAAACCATCAGTATCAGCATATATGGAATAAAAACCATATTCCTCAGCTTTTTTCATGGTGGTTTTTATATAATTCCTTCCCCATGCAGTAATAGATCGTGCACACTCCATGGAATACCATCTAAATCTTGGGAACCCATAGATGCCATACATAGTATTTGCAAGTCTTTTTAATGCATCTTGTTGAACATTTAAAATTCTTTTTTCTGTTGGATCAACTGATTCTTTCATTCTTTTTTTTATCTTTAATCTTTCATCTAAAACATTACCAATAACTGATGGGATAAATCCTTGGGGTTTTTTTGCAAATTTATTCCTATATTCTGGAGATATATGATAATCATCATCGGTTAAATCACAGATATCTTCATTAACTTTAGCTATATTATTCCCATGTTTTTTAAGTAAAACATCAGGTGAAACATTTTTAGAAATAATAATACTTGGGTATAGGCTTCTAAAATCAAACTGAACTAAATTTTCATGAAGACCAATTTCAGGTTCTTTAACATAACCACCAATAGCACTTTCAGTTTTTCTTGAAGTTTTAATCCCAACTGGTTTGTTTGGAACAATCTCATTGTATTCAAAAGCTTTTCTTACCAAGTACCACTCTGCTTGTTGACCAGTAGCCATACGTGTTAAATCAAAGAAAGGTTGACCTACAATACGAGTAAGCTCTAAACTTAAAGGTAAAGTTTGTTCAGCTATTTTTAAAGTAGCTACAACATCATCTAAAGAGTATTCAAATAGCTTAACAAGGTCTTCACTATCACTATCCCAATACTGCCAAATTTTATCTCCAGGAACATCAAATTTTTCCTCACCAAATAGCTCTAGATAAACCCTTTCTAATGTGTATCTATCTAAACTAATGTATCTTCTCATTAACAAATAAAGATCAACGTGGATGAGTCCTTTAAAAGTCGCTGCATTTGTATATCCTCTTTTTATGAAATTTAACTTTGATCCATCCATTCCTAAATCTAGATCAACACCTAATAATTTAGCTCTATCTCTAAGATAGGGGAAATCAAAGTTATCAGAATTATATCCTACAATGATATC
The DNA here is from genome assembly GCA_009777005.1 of Methanobrevibacter sp. GTDB lineage: Archaea > Methanobacteriota > Methanobacteria > Methanobacteriales > Methanobacteriaceae > Methanorudis. Next base: position 15,714 of record WRMT01000020.1, read on the forward strand.
AATATTATTTTCTTTAATAGTTTCAACAAATTTTTCAATCATTTCTTTTTCAGTTTCAACTGTTTCTGCGTAGTCTAAATCTTCACCCTTTGTAGAAATAACCTTTTCAACACCAACATTACTTGAGATACCAATCATTATTATTTCATTACTCTGAGGATCTGGCATTCCTTTAGGATTATAAACCTCTAAATCAAAACTCATAATTCTAAAATCAGGAAATTCTCCACCTATCATTTTTGGAGGTGAATCTATTTTTATTATTTCCATAGAATCTTTACTTGAGTTTATGGTTTGATATGAGTCTATGATTTCTCCAGAAAGTTCTAATTCTGACATTGGAAAAACATTATTATCGATTAAATATCTTCTATAAAAAGGAATATCATGTTCACGAATATCTTTAACTGAATCAAGCTGTTTTATAGAATCTCTCATTTTTGGAACATCTTGAGGATGGTTAAAAGTAACTTTTAAGAATTCAGACTCCACTTGAAAGTCTTTTTTAGTGACAATCTCTATTTTTTCAGGATTTAACTCTTTGATTTCCTCTTTACAAGATTTAAGATCATCAAAAACAACATAAATATAAGGTTCAAATGAATCATCAATAGCTATAATATTTTTTCCCTGTTCATCTCCTTTTATCTTACCAAAAAGGCGAACAACAGCTTTTTCATTCATAGTTATATAATCAATGTCTAAAAGTATGATGTTTCTCGTTTCCATGATTTATCCTTTAGTTTCATTATAAATAAAAAATATTTTTTATTACATTATTTTATTAAATAATATTTTCAAGATTAAAATATAATTATTATTTATTTGCTTTTCAAAATAATAAATATAAAGATAAATTTAATTAAAATATTTAAAAAGCTTAATTTTGATACAAGTTATTAATAAGATTTAAAAAATTTAATTTTAAATACAAGTTATAATAATATTTTTGACATATTTTTAGATGAAAATATAGTATTTTACTTAATATTTATAACAAATAAAATTTTTTAAATAATGTTAAAAATATTTTAAATAATAGTCTAAAAAATAAAGTTTTTAATTAATGATAATTTTTTAAATCTTCAAATTCATTCATTTTTAATTTTAATTTAAAATATTTTATATTTTTCTTATAATAAAATTATTAATATTTATTTTTAAAATTAAAATTATTATTAATATATTTATTAGAAATAAATTGATATTTTAACAAAGCA